>CAYGTG010001042.1:0-3339 GCA_964352485.1 uncultured Nannocystaceae bacterium
CAGCCGCCCTCTCCAGCCGTCCCCGTACCCCTCCATCCCGGCTTTTTCACACTTCATTTCGCTTAAACGCACCGTCAACCACCACTACTAGCGTCACTCGTCCTTGCACTGCGATGGTGTCTGGGCGCGGTTGCCGGGCCAGCCGTTGGCGTGTCGGCGGAGCTCGCGGGCGCGGGCTGGTGAGAGGCTTCGGCCGAGGGCGGTCTCGAACTCGTCGCCGAAGCCCATCATGCGGCGGTAGAAGGCCTCGATGATCGGGTCGGCACCTTTGGCGGGGCCGGTCTGGGTGAGGCCGGCTCGTTCGCGGGAGATCTGAGCGGCAACCGCCATCCCGGTGTCCTTCTCGTCCTTGTACTCGTGCAGTGCGCCCATGAGTCCCATCAAGGCGGTCTGTTGGGCCCAGGAGCGCTCCCGTCCGGTCTCGACGACGAGCTCCACAACGGCGTTGTAGTAGTTCTCGCGAACTTGGTCGGCCACGATGCTCAGCTGCGCGGCCTCTTTGGGGGTGAGGCCGACCGCGGAGCTCCAGGCGTCGTCGAAGGAGGGATCCGCCTCCCGGACCATGACGAAACTGGGTAGCTCGAATCGAACGATGCCGCAGCGCGCCATTTCTTCGAGGACCAGCGGCGTGTCGTCCAGGAAGTTGCAGCCAGCCCCCTCCCAGTCGGCGATGCAGGCGTCCGCCTCTTCTTTGGTGCGTGGGATCTTGCGCTCGCCGAGTGGGGGCGTGACTTCGGCGGGAGCGGCTTCGCAGGCGTTCCCCACATCCCTGCGTCGCCCTGGCCAGCCATCGCCGGCGACCCGGAGCTCATGGGCTCGGCTGCGACCCAGCCGTCTGGCGAGTTCGGCTTCGAGTTCGTCTCCTGTCGCGGCCATCTCTCGAATCGCTCGCTCGGCAACCGAGGTGGCTTCGGCCTCTCCTCGCACCGGTAAGTCTCCCGAACGCTCGCCCGCGACACGCAGCCCGGCGTCGTCGCGATCCTCGAGAGTTTCGTACTCCAGCGTTGCCCACATCAGGAAGAGGGACGACTTCGCGGCCCATTGCTGATCGAGGCCCGCCTCGACGCCCAGTGCGATGAGTCGCTCGCGCTTGGCGGCGGCGATTGCATGCGCGGCACCCTCGAAGGCGAGGCGCTCTTGCTCGGTGAGACCGGTTTGCTCGGCCCAGTCGTCAGGGATCTTGGCGCTCGAGGCGGTGGATCCGACGAGCGCCGGGATTTCGTAGCGCACCACGCCGCACCGGGCCATCTCGCTCAGTGTCTCGGCATCGGGATCCAAGAACGGGCATTCGCCCTCGAGCAGCGTGCAGCCAGCGGCAGGTTCCGACCTATCGGGGGAATCGCCGCTGTGTCCCGCCGATGCGGGTTGGACGTTGCTGGGCCGCTTCGCGTCCGTGCTTCGGTCGGGTCGGGCGGCTCGGCTCCCCGCTGTCGACGGCCCGGCGCTGGCCGAGCTTTGGTCCGAAGAGGTCTCCGTCGACTCAGATTGCTGGCTCCGCGCGGAAGCCCCCCACATCGTCAGTCCAATCGCGACGCAGGCGGCACCGGCCAGCGCGAACTTCTTCCGTCTGTCCACCCTCCGTTGGAACCGCGGTTATTGGCTTTGTTTCGCTTGGTGGGTCAGTTGCCCAGCGTGGCAAGTGCCAGCGCGATGCTGCGTTCTTGCTCGGCATCCGCATCTAGCACTTGCAGCCGCACGACGCACTGGGGTGGCACGCAAGCCGGTTCGAGCGGCCCGTCGGCGGAGCAATAGAGGATCAGAGTTCATCGCTCACCGTGCCGCTGGGGAGTCCGATACTGATCTCCACACTGTCGGGCGCAGCCTCAAGATCGACGACGTAGCTCTTGTGGATAAACTCGGTCAGGGTCTCGAATCCCTCCACGATCCGCTCGCCTGAGTTCACGTAGACGAACGCGCCGTCCGTGCCCGCTGCCAGGTTCGTGAGCGAGAAGATATCGGGAAGCCCGAGACCAAGCACGAACACGGGCGTCCCGGTTTCTGCATGATCGGCGATCACGTTGGCCAGATTGGCGCTGCTGGAGTTGTCCAATCCGTCGGTAAACACGATCGTGGCGTCGAAACCGTTCTCATGAGGCAGCTGGTCGTGCCCCATGCGCAGCGCATCCCACAGCGCCGTGGACCCGCGGTCGGTGCAGCTGTTCAGAAGCGCGTCGGCGAGGAGTTCGGGGTCGGTTGTCGCTGCTTGGACGAGCTCGACCGTGCCGCTAAACTTGATCAGCGACATGGAGTACGCGGGCGGAATGTTGTTGACCAGGTACGCCAGGCCCTGGGCCACGAAGTTGGCGTCGCAGTCCGCCACCGAGCCGGAGTCATCGATCACGAGCGAGAAGTTGAGCGCGAGATCCAGAGCCTGCGGATCGGCCTCGCCGAGCATCGTTACGCTCGCGGGGCTGTCCAGCGGTTCCCCATCCACGACAATGGCGAAGTCCTCGTCGGCGAGGTCTCCAACCGGTTGGCCCTGCGGATCCGTCACGACCACATGCATGCGGTAGCCGCCTTCGGTCGTGTATGCGGATACGATCTCCAGGTACGAGCGGGCCGGAACGCCGTTGTCGTACAGCTCACGCGCAATCTCGAGGGCCTCTGACTCGCTGTACCCCGCGTAGCTCGGCTCGAAGAAGTATAGCGCGGCGATGGCCTGGACGATGTCGTCCCACGACACGGACGTGCAACCGACCGTGGATTCGGCATAACACGGGCCTTCAACCGCACCTTCCGTACCGCCGTCCTCAGAGCCCGTGAACTCCCCGGATTCAGTCGTGGGCTGCCCTGTTTCGGGGCCCTCATTGTCCGTGTTGGATGTGGTGCCGCCAACGACGGGGTCGCCACTGGACGCCTCGCCGCCTCCGGCGGGGTTGTCGTTGGAGGAGCACGCGGACAGCGGCATGGTGGCGAACAGGACGCAGGCGAGCGGTCGGTGGAGGGTCATCATGGTCAATCCAAGGCAGCGGTCCGAACCGCTGGCGATGTCGGTAGTGCCGGACACGCGCTGGACGATCACCACCGAACCAAGAAACAGGCCAGCACCCGCCTGCGCGAGCGCCGGCCACTGCCTGCATTCTACGGGTCGCAGAGCACCTGCAGCAGCGCGTCGTTGTCACCACCGGGCCCGTTCGCTCGGTCCCTCGCATCCTGGAACGAGTACGCGTACGCCGCGCGGACCCTTCAGCCGCAGTCAGTGGCGATGGTGCTGGCTCGGGCGGGATCGAAACGCGACACGCGTGCGGGCGCGGGCGATCGAGACAGACGCCCGGACCAGATGACCCCCGACACCTTTCTCGCCCGGCTGTGTGCCCTCGTCCCGCCCACCAGCCGCCC
>CAYGTG010001043.1:0-3333 GCA_964352485.1 uncultured Nannocystaceae bacterium
CCAAGGACGGCGCCGAGCTCGTCGTCGACGATGCCATCAAGACGCCCGTCGACTGTGCCCGCGACAGCGCCGAGCTCGTCGACACGCCGCCCTCGGACCTCAACCCCGAGAACTACGCGGTGCGGGTCAAGGAGATGCTCAAGGAGATCTCCGGGGTCAAGGTCACGGAGATCAAGGGCGCCAAGCTTCTCGAGCACGGACTCGGGGGCATTCACGCGGTCGGCCGCGGTGCGAGCACCGAGCCTCGCATGATCGTTGCGGAGTGGAACCCCAAGGCCGAAGGCACCCACGTCGCACTCGTCGGCAAGGGCGTCACCTTCGACACCGGCGGACTGCACCTCAAGGCGCGCGGGAGCATCGAGGGCATGAAGGGCGACATGGGCGGCTCCGCTGCCGTACTCGGCGCGTTCCGGGTGCTCGCGCAGTCCGGCTACGCGGGACGAGTCTCGCTCATCATGTGCATCGCCGAGAACGCCGTCGATGAGCGCAGCTTCAAGCCGGACGACGTCCTGGTCGCGCACTCGGGCAAGACGGTCGAGATCAACAACACGGATGCCGAGGGGCGATTGTTGCTGATGGACGGACTCAGCTGGGCCGCGCGCGAACTCGGTGCCGACGTCCTCTTCGACGCCGCGACGCTCACCGGCGCGCAGCTCATTTCGACGGGCATGATTCACGCGGCCGTGGTGACCAACGACGCCGACATGGAATGCGCGATGGTCAGCGCGGGCAAGGTCACGGGCGACCTCGTCCACCCGCTCTTGTTTGCCCCTGAACTCCTGCAACAGGAGTTCAGCAGCAAGATTGCCGACATGAAGAACTCGGTCTCGAACCGAATGAACGCGCAAACCTCAGCGGCGGCCCAGTTCCTCTACGGCCACATCGAAGACGCACCAGGTGCCAAGAGCCGCCGCTGGTGCCACATTGATCTCGCGGGCCCCTCGTTCCTCAAGGGGCGCGGGACCGGCTTCGGGGTCGCGCTCATCGAGTACGCCGTGCGCAACCTACCCCCGACATAGACCCGCCCAAGCCGCGACCGTTTCGACGGTCGCACGATCAGCAACACCCGGCTCGCTCGATGCGGCGCCGGGTGTTTCGCGATCCGAGTGCTTTGGCGTCAGGTTTTTTCGACGAGCTTGGCGACGAGGCCGTGGGTCCTCAACCCCGGATGGGACCGCGTCAGCGTGTTGCGACCCTTCTGCGCTTCATGCCGGATCTGAATCTCGCGCAACACTTCGCGAGCGCCGTGGGTGAGGTCGAGGAACTCGACGCCCATCCCCATGGGGTCCTCGGTGTGACGAACCACGGTGCCCTTCCCCTCGAACAGCACGGGTTCTTCAGGGAACACGGTAAAGCGGATGTCGATGACCGAGCCGATCGGCAACTGCTCATCGGTGTGCACGAACACTCCGGTTTGGGAGAGATCGCTGACCGGCGTCGTCGTACGCGGGTCCGCTTCGGAAAAGGCGACGCTCAGGGGCACGCGTTGCGCTCTGCGTCGATTCTTGTTCGTGGAGTCGTCCGTCACGCGGATCGAGCCGGGCAGAGCCGGCCACCTTTCGCGACACAAAGTTTCGCCGAAGACCGCTACCGGAGGCAAGCGTGGCGTATGGTCAGGCCGTCATGGCGTCCCGCAAGGACCGATTCGGCGAATTGGGCCGCGCGGGCGATCACGCGCCCGGGCCCGCCGGAACCGCCGATCTGTTCGAGCACTACGGTATTGCGGTCGATCCTGCCGAGCAGACGGTCACGACCGTGGCCGTCGAAGCCCAAGCCTGCCGGCGCTGCGGCTGGTTCTTGGCGCTGCGCCGCGACATCGCCGCGTGCCCGCTGTGCGCGGAAGCAGACCCCCACCGAGCCCCACCGACCAAACCCTCTGTGGCGCGATGAGTCGATATGTCCACATCGAGCTTCGGGCCACCTCGCTCGACGCCGTGGAGGCTGCCCTCGGCGCGCTGCGCCTGCCATACATCCGGCCGCGTCGCCGGGTGCGCCTGGAAGGAAGCCTCGAGTGCACCGGGGATCCCGTCGATATCCGACTCGAAGCCGGGATCTGCGACACCGTCGAGGACTTTGGCTTCGCGGTTGAAGGCGGTGTGCTGAAGCTGGTGTGCGGCGAGCTCGATCACGCCCTGCTCGAAAGCACGCTGCTGCCGAAGCTGCGCCAGGCCACGGCGCTCGAGGCGGTCGAGCGCGTCGCGCTCGGGCAAGGAATCCACGTCCACGAAGCCGCGGCCGAGGCCGATGGCACGCGCCGGCTCATCCTCGAGCTTGACGACTGAGCGCCGCCACGGCAGCGATGCTCATTTCTCAAAACGGACGTGGAAGTGATTCTTGTGGCTTCGCCAGTGGCGAATGACGCCGTGCGACCGCCCGCGTCCACGCGGATATTGGAACAGCTCGTCCAGGTCATCCTGGGAGGCTCCGGCGGACTTGGCGTGCTCGTACAGCGTCTTTTGCAGCGCGTAGTCCATGAAAATGTAGCGGACCTCGTCGGTGTCGAGAAACGCTTTGACCAGGGCCCAGGTGCGCTTGGGGTCGAGCGTGTTCGCGTTGACCCCCCGGAACCGGGTGCTCGAGAGTGTCTCGCCCTTGAGCACATAGCCGACATCGATGTCGACGCCGTGGCGGTGCGACAGGTGAGGCTCGAGTTTGCCGCCGCCCTGCTTCGAGAGGTTGCCGATGAGCACCTTCGGACCCTTGGCGTGTTTGCGCTTGTACTGACCCACGGCACGCTCGATGAGCTGCACCGTCTTGGCCGTCCCGTAGGCCAAGCGCGGGCGCTTGATGTGCATCGTCTTGCCGCCGACGAGCTGGACCGAGACTTTGGACCGCTTGTGCTTGCCTTGGCCGCCCCGCCCCTTCTTCGCGACCTTCTTGGGCAACGGAGGTCGGAACGCCTCGACGATGCCGTCATCGACCAAGAACGAGAACGACTGCCCCACGCGAACGTGATTGAGGTCCGACAACTCGGTGCCACTGCGCTCGAGGAGCTCGGAGATGCTCAGCGAGTAGTGCCCGGCGATCTCCGTCATGGTCTCGCCCGCGGCGACGACATGGGTGACCCGTTTTTGCTGTCGGGGGGCGATCTCCGGGCAGACCTTCAGCGATTGACCGGCCCGAATCAGGTTCGGGTCCTCGATGCCGTTGAGCTCGACGATCGCGGACCGACGCACGCCGTAGCGGCCCGCGATGAGACCCAGGTGCTCGCCGGGCTGCACCTCATGGAGCCATTGCGGCACCTCGTTCGCGCAATCGGGGTGCGGAGCCCCTCGCGTGCCGCGAAGCGACAGCGGCGCCGCCTCCAGCTCAGCCGCGGTGGGTGGTTTTTCC
>CAYGTG010001044.1:0-1387 GCA_964352485.1 uncultured Nannocystaceae bacterium
CAGCCGGGGGACCTTGAGCGTGAGGGTGACAAAGGCGGCGTAGGCGGCCGAGAGACGACTCAGAATCGGGTGGTTGAGCGTCTTGGCCCGCGGCTTGAGGACGCGCCCCATCAGCAGCGGGATCGCGGTCTGTGAGACGAAGAGGCTGGCCAGCAACCCGATCGCGAACGTGATCCCCAGCGGCCGAAGGTAGATCAGCATGTCGTCGTGGCTCTCGGTTGCCACGAGCGGAATGAACACGATGATGGTCGAGAGCGTGGAGGCGATCGTCGCAAACCCCACCTCGCGGGCGCCCAAACGGGCGGCCTCCAGGGGCGGTGACCCGCGCTGGGCCTGCAGCGTGATGGCCTCGACGATGACGACCGCGTTGTCGACGAGCATCCCGACTCCGAGCACGAGCCCGAGCAGGACGATGCAGTTGAGCTCGTCTCCCCGCAGGAAGAGAATGCCGCCGGCCACGATCACGCTCATTGGAATCGAGACCGAGGCCGCGAGGGTGGTCGTGCCGCGATGTAGGAACAAGAACAGGATGACCAGCCCGAGCAGGCCGCCATACACCCCCGTATCGCGCAGGTCCCCAAGGGTCTTGAGAATCGTCTCGCCCTGGTCCTCGATCACCAGCAGGTCGATGCCGTCGAGGGCGGGGTCTTCGTTGAGCTGGACCATGACGGCCCGGATGCGCTTGCTGACCTCGACCGCCGATGCTCCAGCTTGGGCGAAAACCTCCACGTTGATTGCGCGCCGTCCGTTGAGCCTTCGGGCGCGGCGCTCCTGCTTGGCGTGGGCTGAAATCTTGGCGACCTCGCCCAGCGGAGCGAAGCGTGCGGCACGGTCTGCGGGTGTCGAGACGCCATCGGCGGAGACCGTTCGGGGCTCGGCGGCGCGGCGCGGCAAAGGAATCTTCGCCAGCCGTTCGGGCCGCGCGGCGGTGCTCGGAGCGCGAAGGCCTGCGACGGATTGCCCGTCGCGCAGCATCCCCAGACTCCGGCCGGTCCGGGCGTCGCGGACCGCCTGGCTGAGGTCGCTCAGCTCGACCCCGCTGCTCTCGACGGATTCGAGGTTCACCTTCACCTCGAGCTCGTGCGGGGAGACGCCGTCGAGCTCGACCCGAGCGACGCCCGGCACCCGCTCGAGCTTTCGGACGATGCGTTCTTCGATGAGGTAGTAGTCCTCCGAGAGATCGGTGCCGCTGGACACCTGCATCTCCATCATTGGGTCGTCGAAGTTCGTGTACGCACCGATGTAGATGTTGTTCACGAACGAGGGCAGCTCGCCGCGAATGCGTTCGATGCGGTCGCGGAGCTCGAGCTTTCTCGCGTCGATGTCGGTGCCCGGCTCGAAGTCGAGGTTGACCTTGACGCCCCAAGACCCGCTCCCGACCTGGATG
>CAYGTG010001044.1:1397-3329 GCA_964352485.1 uncultured Nannocystaceae bacterium
GGATGCGCTCGAGGTCTCGGACGGTCGCGACCTGCTCTTCGATCGGACGGATGACCTCCCGCTCCAGGACCTCGGGGCTGGTGCGTTCAATGTCGACGCGGACGTAGAGCCTCGGTTTGGTGTCCGAGGGCAGGAACGATAGCGGCATCGAGAACAACCCGATGACCCCCAGCAGCAGGACGGCGCAAAGGGCCATCCCGACGGTGACGGGCCGGTCGAGGGCGAGGTCGGAGAGGGCCCAGCGCCGCATGGGCGGAGCATAGCGCCTACGGCGGGGCGAGTCGGGCGCCGAGCGGCCTGGCCCGTTCGTCGGGCTCCCTGGGCCGTCCGTCCCCGGCTTGGCCCGTCCGTCGGCCCGCCCGAGCCGGGAACCATGAGGGCGGCCACGGTTCCCGGCATGACGCTCCGTTCGCTTGTCTCGGCCTCCGTCCTGCTTTGCGCTGGGTGTGCCACGGACCCCGCTCCGCCCGCCCACGGGTCGACCTCGGGGGACCCCAGCGATCCGGCGATGAGCGGCCCGGAGGTCAGCAGCTCGGGGGCGCCCGGATCCACGTCCGGGGAGGCGAGCACCGAAGATGCCGCGGAGGTCTCATCGAGCTCCGGGGACCCCGCGTTGCAGCCCATCGAACTCGACCGGGAGTGGGTCGAAGGCCTGGAGGGGGCGTGGCTGGGTCCCGTCTCCGGGACGCCGCTGGGCAACCTCCCACAGTTTTTCTGGGAGTTCGCGTGGACACAAGACGACGCACTGGTCGGGGTGGCCGACGGCGGGATGGGTTTTCGGTTCGAGTTCGAGTTTGCCGAGCAGGACGGCCAGTGGACGCTCATCGAGACGGGCACATTGCCTGGAAACATGACGCAGTCCTACGTGCTGCATCCGGTCGCCCGGGACGGCGATCTCGTCCGGTTTGAGGTGTTGGATCAGCCCGGCTACCTGCAGGTGGACATCCTCCCCGGTGAGGGCAGCTTCGAGATGGCCGTGTTCGTCCGCGGCGAGGCTCACGGCGTCTTCGATCTCGGGCATCCGAGCTGACTCAGCGCTTCTCGAAGCGAGCGCCGAGGTCCCGGGCGAGAGTCTTGCCGATCTCCTCGACCTCGGACTCCGGTCGGAATCCGCGGGGCTCGTGCACGGCATTCTCGGGCATTCCGTCGTTGAGATCGCACGAGACGTGCTTTCCGCTACTCTTGGCAACGATGGCGGAGATTCTCAGTCCGATCGATCACACCGTCGCGTTCACCGTTCCCGAGCTGACCAGCGCCGAAGCGTTTGCCCGGCTTGAGGCGGCGGAGAAGGCTCAGCGTGCCTGGATGGAGGTCCCGCTGCAGGATCGCGTCGCGCTGTGCCTGCGGGTGCTGGACGCGTACCGAACGCAGCTCGACGCGCACGCGGTCGCGATCACCACGATGATGGGCAAGCCGGTGGCGCAGGCCCGCGGGGAGTTCGAGGGGGGGATGGTCGAGCGCACAAAGAGCCTGTGCGCGCAGGCAGCGGAGGCGCTCGCCGACGACGTGCTCGAAGCGCGAGAGGGCTTCCGCCGATTCGTTCGCCACGAGCCCGTCGGTGTCGTGATGAACATTGCGGCGTGGAACTATCCGCTGCTGGTTCCGATCAATGTCATCGTGCCGGCGGTGCTGGCGGGCAACGCCGTGTTGCTCAAACACGCCCCGCAAACCGCTCCTGTCGCCACCCAGCTTCAGCAGGCGTTCGCGATGGCCGGCGCTCCCGCAGGTCTGGTCCAGGCCTTCATGGCGTCGCACGAGATCGTCGCCGAGGTGATTCACAGCCGCCGCTTGGGCGCACTGGCGTTCACCGGATCGGTGCGGGGCGGGCACGAGGTGATGCGCACCGTCGCGCAGAACAACTTCCTGCCGACCGGGTTCGAGCTTGGCGGCAAGGACCCTGCGTTTGTGCTCGAGGACGCCGACCTCGAGTTC
>CAYGTG010001045.1:0-3325 GCA_964352485.1 uncultured Nannocystaceae bacterium
GTCGAGCCCCCGCTCGAGGCGTCCTGCGAACCGGTCGACCCGGACGTGGAGGAACCCGAGGTCTCCGCGTCCGTGCCAATCTCCGTGGTGCTCGTCGCCGAGTCCGTGCCCGAGGTCGAGTCCGGGCTCGACGTCGGTGCGGTGTCGGACTCGGAGCCTAGGCCGCTGGTGCTTGGAACCCCGTAGGCCGCGTTGATGGTGTGGTCGTCCCGGCCGCCGCATCCGCTGGCCATCGCGATCGCGAGCATCACACCCGGGAGCATGCCTGCGCGGGATCGATCGGAGGTTCCGCAGTGGGGACAATCGCCGTCGTGGCGAACGAGGCGAAGGCAGCTTGGGCAGGAAAGCAGAGGGGTCGTCATGGCGGCTGGCTTGGAAGTGCCGCCGAGGCAGGCTTCGATCACCCGCGGCTCGCATTTTCTTCCGTGGCACGTGCCCGCGAAATCGGCTCCGTCGGTGCGGCTGCCGAAGACCTGCACCCACGTGCTGTCCACCAGGCCGACGCCGATCTCGTTGGAGTTGCCGGAGAGGATGTCGGCGCGCTGCCCCTGGGAGTTCATCCGGGAGTCCATGACCTGGGCCGAATCTTGCTGAGCGTTGGTTGATGTTGTTGCGGTCTGAGCGAGCAGGTTAGCGTGCAGGTGGGCGGATGCCGAACCGCCCGCGGACTGTCATGCGTCAACGAACCCTCTTCATCAGCACACTCCTCAGCCTTGGCCTCTCGGGCTGTGACGACACGCCGGCCAGCGGCGGAGACGGGAGCTCGGGAGGTGACTCCGGCACCTCCTCCGCGCCGACGACGGACCCCACGACCGATCCGACGACGGACCCGACCACGGACCCGACCACGGACCCGACCACGGACTCCACCACCGGAGAGGAGACGGGGTCGACGGGCGGCACGGGTGTTGAGACCGCGGGAAGCTCCGAGTCCGGCGGCGCCCCGGAGTGTGGCGACGGCGTCGTCGACGAAGGCGAGTCCTGCGACGATGGGGGAGAGTCGGAGAGCTGCAATGCTGACTGCACCCCCCCGACCTGCGGAGACGGGGTGCTCAACGAGACCGCAGGCGAGATCTGCGACGACGCCGGGGAGTCGAAGAGCTGCAACGCGGACTGCACCGCGGCGATGTGTGGCGACAGCGTCGTCAACGCGTCGGCCGGGGAGACATGCGACGTCGGCGGCTCGCGAACCGAGGCTTGCAACGCCGATTGCACCCTGGCCTCGTGCGGAGACGGGGTGCTCAACGAGACCTCCGGCGAGGTCTGTGACGACGCGGGAGACTCGGAGGTGTGCGACATGGACTGCACGGCGGCCGAGTGCGGCGACGGCTACATCAACGCCGCCGCCGGAGAGAGCTGCGAGGAAGATGGCGAGACCTCCGAGTGCGACGCGGACTGCACGGCGGCCGAGTGCGGAGACGGCACGCTCAACGCGACGGCGGGCGAGCCCTGCGACGATATGGGCGAGTCGGACGCCTGTGACGTGGACTGCACGGCGGTCAGCTGCGGAGATGGAATCACCAACGCGACGGCGGGCGAGAGCTGTGATGACGGCGGAGCGTCGGCGACGTGCGACGCCGATTGCACGGCGGCCGCCTGTGGTGATGGCCAGCTCAACACCACGGCCGGCGAGACGTGCGACTTCGGCGGGGAGACGGCCATGTGCGACGCGGACTGCACCGCGTCCGCGTGCGGCGATGGTGTGGTCAACGCGACCGCCGGCGAGGCCTGCGACGGTAGCTTCGGATGCGACATGGACTGCCAGCTGTGCCCGGGGATCAACGTGGTGTTCGAGGAGGACTTCGCGAACAATGCGGCCGGTTGGACCCTCGGTATCGACTGGGAGATCGGCCCGGCGCTCGCGTCACCGGCCCCCGGTGCGTGCGGTGCTGGCGACCCTGGTGTGGATCACACCCCCACCGGCGACAACGGCATCGCCGGAGCGAACATTGGGGGCAACGTCAGCACCGCGCTGCACGGCTTCTACTACCTGACGAGCCCGGTGGTCGACACCACCGTCGGCGGCGGCGATGGCCTTCAACTCAGCTTCTGGCGCTGGCTCAACAGCGACTACACGCCCTACATGCAGAACCACATCCAGGTCTGGGACGGAGCGAGCTGGCAGACGGTGTGGGAGAGCGGTCCCCCCCCTCGCATCGAAGACGACGCGTGGACCCAGGTGACCTATGATCTCAGCCCGTACAGCAACCCGGCGCTTCAGTTTCGCATCGGCTACGACGTGGGCAACGCCGGCGTGTTCACTTGCTCGGGTTGGAACGTGGACGACGTCGAGTTGGTCTCAGCCACCTGCGGCTGATCACTCCCAAGAGGGCCCACGCGCTCGGAGCGGTCGACGATTTTTCGCCGGACGCAAGCGCCACCATCCGTGTGTGACCGTGAGCTACACTTCTCACCCATGGCGAAGACGATCGAGTGCCAAGAGTGCGGCGATGAATCCGACGAACTCACCGCGGTCAAAGACGATGGCAAGAAGCGCAAGCTGTGCCCGGACTGCCTCGAGCTCTTCGAGGAAAAGCGGGAGATCGAGGAAGAGGCAGGCCGAGCGATGCGCGGCATGATGGAGTACAAGGGCTAGGGATGTACGGCTTCGCTCGCGGCTGATGCCGCGGCCGCGAAGCTGACGCAACCCGCTGCGGTTCCCGGGTCCAGAAGGTGTTGTCACCCCACAGGACCGTGCCGGTATCCGGCGCTTCACGCTTGGGAGCTCGGGTTGTCCCGGGGACTCCGACCTCGACGTCAGAGTCGGGGGCCAACGCGAACATCGGGTGGGATCTACGACGTTGTGACGTCGAACGCTGCCCGCATCGCCTCGGGGATCTTGGTGGGGCGTCCGTGGGCAAACGAAACGAAGGCCCACACGGTCGCGGCACGGCACACGACCTGCGCGTCGGCAATGCGCACGAGCTCGGTCTTGCGAACGCACGAGACGCGCTTCCACGAATCAACCCACGTCGTGACCGCCAGCACCTCGCCGAGCAGGGTCGCGCGGGCGTAGTCGATCTCATGCCGACGGACGACCCACACCGCACCGAGGCGACGATACTCGGCGGTCCCCCACCCAAGCGCATCCGAATGTGCCAGCGCAGCCTGGAGGATCCAGCGCAGGTAGACCTGGTTGGAGACGTGGTCGAGCTCGTCGATGTCGCCAACCGCCGGGCAAACCTCAATTCGGTGGTGCCCCAACGCAGGCGAGTTCGACAGCGGGTTGGTGTCCACGGTTCGACGTTGATACCCCGCCGCTGCGCACGCGGCTAGCAGCCCGTGGTGAAACCCGACACGACGTCTCACTCGTCTTTTTCGCTCC
>CAYGTG010001046.1:0-3320 GCA_964352485.1 uncultured Nannocystaceae bacterium
GGGTCTGCGGTGGGGCTGTTTGCGCTGCAGCAGCTCGCTCCCGATGCGTATGCGGTGCTCAACCCGTGGGGCCTGCAGATCGGCGCGATCGCGGGTGGCCTCAACCTCGTGACGCTGGTGGCGGTCGCGCTGAGCACTCGGCCGATGCCCGCGACACACCTGGACCACTACGAGGTTGAATAGGGTGGGGGACGAAGGCACGTGGCGCAGTGCGATCCACCGCGTCGAGCCCGGGCTCGAGGGGGTGATTCGCAGGCTGGTGGGCTACGAGGAGCGCACGCCTGGGCCCCGTGAGCGCGCGGAGCTTGCCGGAGCCCGGGTCGTGGTGATCGTGCAGACGGCCGCGCCGATCGAGCTCGGCACCGGGGCGGAGGTTGTCGCACCGCAGGCGTTCGTCGCTGGACTCGGGCCTGGCTCCACGCTCACGCGGCACCAGGGACACCAGGCCGGGGTTCAGCTCGAGCTGCAGCCGGACCAGGCTCGGCAGGTGTTGGGCGTGCCGCTGTCGGAGCTGGCGGGAAGCATCGTGTCGCTGGAGGACCTGCTGACGCCGCACGAATCCGGATTCGTCGATCACGTCGCCAACCTGCCAACGTGGGCGCAGCGGACCGAGGCGGTGGAGCGTTGGGTCGGGCGCCGGTGGGCCGGTGGCCGTCGCCCCGACCCGCGGATCGCCGGGGCGCTGCGCACGATCGACCGCTGCGCCGGCAACGTGGAGATCGGGGCGATCCAGGCCCGGGCTGAACTGTCTCGGCCGCACCTGGTCCGCCTGTTCCGCGAGCATGTCGGCGTGCCGCCCAAGCTCTTCGCTCGGCTGCGACGCTTCGAGGAGCTGCAGATGCGCGTGCTTGGAGGCGGCCGGTCGTGGGCCGAGCTGGCGACCGAGCTCGGGTTCAGCGACCAGGCGCACCTGGGCCGCGAGGTGCGAGCGCTCAGCGGTCACACGCCGACCGGGTTGGCCGCGATCCTGGGTGCCGCGATCCCCGGGTAACATTCCTTCAAGACGGGTGCGGCGAGCGGCTCTACAGTGCGGGCCATGACCGTCTCCCCGATTCCCGCCGGACCCCGGATTCGCCCCTATATCGCCTGCCACGACGCCGAAGCTGCGATCGCCTACTACACTGAAGTCTTCGGGATGGAGCTGGGTAGCTGCCTGCGGATGGGGGGAAAGATCGGGCACGCGGAGCTGGGCGGGCCGGACATGATCCTGTACGTCTCCGACGAGTTCCCCCAGATGGGTGTGAGCGGGCCCAAGTCGCTGGGCGGCACGGCGGTGAGCCTGATGCTCTACGTCGACGATGTCGACGCGGTGGTGGCCAAGGCGCTGCAGGCTGGCGCAACGCAGGAAGGCGAGACGAAGGACGAGTTTCACGGGGATCGGTCGGCGAAGATCGTGGATCCGTTTGGCCACCGGTGGTTTTTGAGCACGCAGATCGAGGAGGTCTCGCGCGAAGAGATGGAGCGCCGGTTCGCGGAGATGATGGGCGGCTAACTGCTTGGAAACGCGCGGGCTGCTTCGTGTTTGGGCGGCTCCGGATCTCAGCGGCAACTCGTTCTCGTTGGTGGCCGGGCGGCGGGAGCGACCAGTCTGGAAACTCTCAGGCTGGTTTGCCTTCCCCCTCACGATTACTTCGTGACCTTCACGTTCACGAGCCCCAGTGCCGCGCTGCTCAGCTTGTCCTCCGCGGGCTTGAGCTTCGGCGAAAAGCTCACCGTCTCCATGGGTCCGTAGGCCCACTGCTCGTGGGCGGCGGCCGCATCGTCGCGCCACTGATGCGAGGCGAGCAGCAGCTCCCCCCATGCGGTCTTGTCCTGGGCGGCCTGGGCGGCCTCCAGTCGCTCGATGCCGGAATCGTAGTCGCCGGCGATGATGAGCGCGATGCCGAGGTTGAACTGGGCTTTCGCGATTGCCGTGGCATCGCTCTTGGCCTGGGCCTGCTGCAAGCCTTCCTCGAACGCTGCGATTGCGCCCTCGAGGTCGCCACTCATCGCCAGGTTGGCGCCGGTCTTCAGCGCTTTGGCCTTGTTGTCGGCTTCGAAGAACACCTGCTCCGAGACGCCGTGCGGGCTGATCTGCCCGTGGAAGGACTCGGCTATCGAGGCGAGCAGCTGGTCTTGTAGAGCGTTGCCGTCGATGGAGGGAGGCGTCCCTTGACCGCTGGTCTTCTCCTCGACCGTGTCTTCGAGCGTCTTTCGCAGCAAGACCTTGCCGTTGCGGGCGTCGATCACCTTGAAGTCCACGGCGACGGTCGCGGTACCGGTCCGGACCGTGATCGTGCACGGGTCTCCGTTGCAGGTCCCCTCTTGGGCGTCGGTCTGCTCCCCGTACTCGGCGCGCACCACCTTGCCGCCCACGATCGCCAGCGCCTCGGCCCCCGAAGCCTTGGCCTCCTTGCGTGATTCGGCCTCGATCAACTCGAATCGCTGGCCCTCGGAGACGAGACTGGCCAACCGGATTCGCAAGATGTCCGCGGCGTCTGCATCGCCCTTGATCTCCACGAGCGCGAGTCGCTCAATCCCCTCCAGCTCCTTTTCCGCCGGGACCGGACGCTCAAACGTGACGTTGCGCTTGCCCACCGCGTTGGCGGTTCCGCGGACCTTGGCGGAGAGGTTTGCGAACATGTTGCAGCCCGAACCGACGGCGCCAAAGCAGAGCAGAAGTGCGAGTGCGCCGTGGCGGGTGCGGAGGAAGAAGGACGTCGACGGAGCTTGCATGGCTCCCGAACACCAGCCGAAGGGAGGTGTCGCGACTTATTTTCGCTCGGGTATTTTTCGGTGGGGTCTCCTGCGGCGCCCCGCCCTCGATGGTGCAAACGGCCGCTCGCGGTCGCCCAGCGTGCGCTCGACTCAATCGTCGTCGTCGTCGGCTGCGTACGACGACGCGTCGAATCCGCTTTCGAGGTAGCCATCGAGCCAGTCCGCGAAGCTGCGTTCCTTCATCAGCGTGCGGCTCTCGTCGGGCTCGAAGCCACCCCAGTCGTCGGATTGGTCCACCAAGCGGAACTGCTCCCCGAAGTCGAACGCGAAGTAGCCCAGCGCCGGATGGTCGAAGAACACCAAGCGGTCGTTGATGTCGTCGTCTGGGTAGTCAGGCGGAAACACCGGCTCACCCATCAGGCTCTCGTGTAGCAGCTTGCGGTCCCCATCGGGCTCGGTGCCGGGAGGGTATGCTTGAATCGAGAGACCTCCGTACAGGCTCAAGAACAAGCGGTAGTCAGCGGGGAGAAACAGCTTCTGTGCTTCGAGTGACGCCTGCAGCTCATCCAAGGTTTCGGAACAAACCGCGATGCCCCGCTCGAGGACGAGCGTCACGTCCTCGT
>CAYGTG010001047.1:0-3318 GCA_964352485.1 uncultured Nannocystaceae bacterium
GAACTCGCCGACGACGCGCGGTGAAGACCCCCAGGGCAGGCGCCGATCGTCTTCACTGAGTTCGCCCGGGGCGGGCAGATACATGAACGAGGGAAACAGCGGACGCTCGGCGGTCTCCCCGGCCGCAACGAGCTGCGGCACGTCCATGAGAAAAACCTTGGGGTCCGCAAGCTGCGACGCCGCCAGCGAACAGTGCGTGGTCCCCAGGTCGATTCCGACGACGAACCGGGCGCTCACGCATCCCCCCGAACGTCGAAGCTGAGGCTCCAGCTGGGGACGCCCGCGGCGTGGGGGTCGGTCGGGACGGCCGCCACTTCGAGCGTGCCGACCTCGGTGGCCCGGACCCGAAGGCGAACCTCCACGACGTCTCCGGGCTCGCCGGGCAGCGTGGTCTGGATGGGCGCGAGCTCGGTGACCTCGCGCAGGCGGACCTTGTCGCCAACCTGGTCGTGCCGAGACGACGAACCGAAGAATCGGAACGAGACCGGCTCGCCCAGCACGATGCCGAAGGGCCGCTGTAGCTGCACCTCGCTGCCCTCTTCGAGGCCGAAGGGCGCGACGCAGACCGCGTCCATGCGAGGCGCCATGCCGGGAACCGCCAGCTCGGCCCGCTCGATGCCGATGTAGTACGACTGCGCCAACCCGCCGCGGATGCGAAGGCCTCCGGTGCGGCGCGCCCGGGCGTAGTAGGCCGCGCCTCGGGCCACGGCGAGCTCCGGGTCGATGCCCTCGAGCACGGCCGGACGGGCGCCGCCCTCGGCTTCGACCCAGGTGGCGAGCACATCGAGGAGCTTGTCGCGCACCGCGGGTGCTCGCGTCACGCCGCCATTGAACAGGACCGCGGTTGGATGCACGAACGAGTGCCCGGCCGGCAGCGCCTCTCGAGCCCGAGCCAAGAACGCCGCCAGGTGTCGGGTCACCCCCGCATCGGCGGCGTAGGGCAGCCCCAGCGTGGTGAGGCCCGCGCGCTCGGCCTGCTCGGGGCGCGCGTCCGAGGCCGTCATGGGGAAGAACCCGTCGAGCACCATGGACCACGTCTCGTCCTTGGTGAGGGTGGCCCGCAGCGTGCCGCCGATCAGCTTGCTTCCGCGGCTGGGAATGGTCAGCGCGACCTCGTCTTGCCCCCCCGAAAGAAGCGTCTCTTTGGCCGCGCGCGCCGCATGAACGAGCGCCCGCAGCTGCCACGCGTCCAGGTCCTTGCCTTCGTCCTCGAGCCGGGCCTGAACCACGTAGGCCAGCGCGAGGTCCATGTTGTCGCCCCCGAGCAGGATGTGGTCGCCGACGGCGATACGCTCGAGCGCGAGAGCCCCGTCCCGGTCGCACACCTCGATGAGTGAAAAGTCGGTCGTACCCCCGCCGATATCGACGACGAGGATGATGTCCCCCACCGACACGTCTTCGCGCCACGCATCGCCGCGCTGGGCGACCCAGTCGTAGAGCGCGGCCTGTGGCTCTTCGAGCAGAACCGGCGGCTGTTGGAAGCCAGCGAGTTCGGCGGCTTCGACCGTCAGCTCGCGCGCGACCGCGTCGAAGGACGCCGGAACCGTGAGCACGACCTCCTGCTCTTCGAGCGGATCGCCCGGATGGGCCAAATCCCAGGCGGCCCGCAGGTGGGCCAGATAGCGCGCCGAGGCCTGCAGCGGCGAGACGCGCGGCACATCGTCGGGTTCGGAGTCGGTCGCCACCGGGAGAATCTCGGCCCGGCGGTCGACGCCAGGATGAGACAACCAGCTCTTGGCCGAAGCGACGAGGCGGCCCGGGGTGCTGGCGCCCTGCCCCCGCGCGAACGCACCGACCACGTCGCGGGCGCTGGGATACCAAGGCAAGCCCAGCGCATCTTTGGCGAACTGCGACGGCGCGGGGAAGAACAGGAACGAGGGCAGCAGCGGCCGGGCGTCGACCTCGGCCGGCGCCACGATCTGCGGCAGCGGAAGCGCGACGGGGGCGTCTTCGCCGTCGGCGGTCGCCTTGGCCAGCGCGCAGTGCGTCGTGCCCAGATCGATGCCGACGGAAAACCGTGGCTCGCTCATAGCTCGACCTCGGCAGGCGCCACAACCATGGGGTCGTGCGCGTCGGAGAGCTTGGGCAACGAGAAGCGTGAGGCCTGCCACCCGTGGTGCGCCAGCGTGCCGGCGTAGGGCGGCTCGCCTTTGACGTTGCCGGTGACGCGGTGGCGAACCGCGTCGAATCCCTCGGCAAGCTCGATCTTGGCGCCCTCGTCCTCGGTCCGCACGGGCTCGAACTCGACGTAGTCCTGCAGCCCTTTGCGGCAGCCTTCGTGCACGACCCTCGCTGCGGCCCCGATGTCGGCATCCGATGCTCCGGAGAGGTCCTCTTGGACGAAGTCGACGAAGCGGCCCTCGCGCCCGCCCTTCAGCTGCTCGCGATCCTGCAGCGCGAGGTCTCGCTCGGCCTCCTGTTCTTCGACGTCGCGCGCGGGGGCCAGGGCCGGCTCGGCCGTGGCGGACCCGGCCGCACGGGCCTTGGCCGCGAAGACGCCATCGAAGAGCACCTTCCAGGGGAGAACGAACGCGAGCCAGAGTCGAGCGCCGAAGCTGAGCGGTTCCATGAGGTTTGCCTCCCGCAGCCAGGCGCGGGAGGCCGAAATGCCACCGGACACGCCGCATTGCAAGGACAGCGGGTGCCCGAGGACCGGCTCATCGGCGCCCCTGCGTCCCCGAGGCTGCCGCCGGGCGCTGGGGTTCGAGTTCTGGACAGCGACGCGACGCGGCTGGAGGCTGCGGGAAGCCCCGCAAACGAGGATCGAGCGCGCAACGCAGGGCCGCCTGGACCCATGCCTGCGGCACCGGTCCCACCGCAGCTCCGCCGACGCGCGCCCTCACGCCGCGGACGAGTCCGGCGACGGTGGGCGCCGTGGGATGCAGCCAGGGAGCGCGAAGCGCCGCGCGGGACGGCTCGAGCCACGGCCCCCGCGGGATTCCGATCGCGTCCAGCGAGACCGGCTCCCAGGTGCCCCCATCTCCCCAGGTCAGGCGACGGTGCACTTCGGGATGCACCCAGGGGTCGACAACCCCCCCAAGCAGGTCGCGCGCGGTCGACCAGCCCGGAAGCACCCCGCAGGACGCGGGGTCATAGAAATCCCCGGCGTGGACCTGACGTGCGATCGCGCCCACACGAGGCGCGGAGACTTCGCGGATGTCGAGGTCGATGCGTGGCCAGCCCAGCCGACGTCGGGTCGGCGACAGCACCCGCTCCATCGTTCGGCCGGCGACGGCGGGCGTGGGCACGCGCCCGAGCCACACCAAGCTTCGTGCGCGGAGCACGGCCGCGACCGTCCACGGAAAGCCGCGACGCAGC
>CAYGTG010001048.1:0-3312 GCA_964352485.1 uncultured Nannocystaceae bacterium
TCATCGCCGCGTTCTCTCGGCTGGGCTCGTTCCGCGGCGACGCAGCGGTGGGAAGCTGGTTGCACGG
Source organism: uncultured Nannocystaceae bacterium (assembly GCA_964352485.1). Lineage (GTDB taxonomy): Bacteria > Myxococcota_A > Polyangia > Nannocystales > Nannocystaceae > CAJXVA01. The sequence goes on from CAYGTG010001048.1 coordinate 68, forward strand.
GATTACGGTCAACAAGGTGCGCAACGCGTGGGACTCGCGTCGACGACGACTGGCGCGCGAGTCAGAGGCGGTTCGGCCACAAGGGTCGGAGCACGATGCTCCCGACGAGGAGGTTGCGGCCACAGAGCAGCTGCGGCATTTCTACGACGCCCTCGGCAGGTTGCCGGAGAAGTATCGCGACGCGTTTGTGTGTCGGGTGATCGAGGAAATGTCCCTCGACGATTCCAGCACGGAGCTCGGGGTTCCGGTCAGCACCGTGTCGTATCGCGCCCGCCGGGCCGAGGCGCTCCTCGCCGAGGCGCTCGGACTGGAGATTCCATCGTGAATCACCCGTTCTCGTCCGCGCCAGGGCCACGTCCCCCTCGGCTCGAAGCGATGATCCGAGCGGCTCGCGAGCAGTCGGCCCCGGCGGTGACCGTGACGCTCGAGGACATCCGCGCCGCAGCTTCGGCTCGCAGGACGGTGCGATGGTGGGGAGGGCTTGCGGCAGCTGCCGTTGTCTCGATCTCCTTGTGGGCGATTCGAGAAGGTGATGCAGAGCCCACCGCGCCTGCTCCGCGGATGGCCGCGGTGGACGAACCGATGTCGCGGCCTGCGGTGGAGCGGATACCAGCCGTCGCATCTCCACAACCGAACCGCACGCAGCAGCTCGCCTCGGGGAGCATCGAGCCGCTCGAGGGCGCGGCCGACCCAACGGCCCCAGGCGAGGATGAGCACGGCCTCATCGCGCTCACCGAGGGTCGCTACCGGGTTCAGACCACCGACGCGGCCATGGTGGTCTCGGTCGCGGGCCGGGTCCTGGAGATCTCAGCCGCGAGCGACCTCGTCGTGGACGCGCGCATCGAGCACAGCTCCTTCCGCGTCGTGAAGGGGAAGGCGAACTGGTTGGAGCCCGGAGATTCTCCCCCGCCGCTGGGGCCAGACGCCAAGCAGCTGGCCACCCAAGCCGAGGCTGCGCTGCTCTCGGGGCGTCTCGAGGAGGCAGTACGACTGCTCCGAAAGCTGGTGTCGGCCCATCCTCGGGGCCCCGCGACCAAAGCCGGCCTCATCGACCTCGCGCGACTCGAGCAGCGGCTGGGCCGACCGGGCCGCGCCCACTGTGCCTACGCGTTGTTCTCGAAGCGTTTCCCCACGGACGCGCGAACTCCTACGGTTCGCAGCGCCGACGATGCGCTCGGACTGACGTCCCGATGCCGGGGCCTGCGGCCGATCTCGAAGTGACACCGGGGCCGCGCCACGGCTCAGACCGGTCCAGGGCCGGGGGGGTGCCCGCGAGGGTGGTCGGGCCCCTTTCAAGTCCCGCCCAAGGGCGCTATTCCACCGACCGTGCTGCGTCTTGCATTCGTCCCGTCGGCCCTGTGTCTGGTGACCTCGTGCGCGCGGAGCCCAGAGCCCGCCCCGGTCGAGCGTTGCCAACATGGCCTGCGTGCCCGGGGGGTCGTTCATCGTGGGGTCGGACGACGGCCCGGACAACGCTCGACCGGCGCATCCCGTGGAGCTGCAGACGTTCTACATGGACCTCTTCGAGGTCACGTACAAGGAGTACAAGGACTGCTTCAAGTCCGGGAAGTGCCCGAAGGGAGGCCCGTTCTACATGGACTTCAACCGCAAGCATCAGCCGATCGCCGGCGTGACCTGGTTCGGGGCGAGGACCTACTGTGAGGTGATGGGGAAAGCTCTGCCCACCGAGGCGCAGTGGGAAGCCGCGGCTCGAGGGCCGCAGGGCGAGACCTACCCGTGGGGCAACGAGCCTGCGACCTGCGCAAACTCGGTCATCAAGGACGGACGTGGCAGAAGCTGCGGCGTCGAAAAGCGGGGCACCGAGGGCTGGAAGGGACGCCCGTTCATCGTCGGTTCTCGGGACCCGGGCCGCTATGGCCTGTACGACATGGCAGGAAACAACTGGGAGTATGTCGCCGACTGGATGTCGACGGACTACGCGGCGTGTGGGGACGCGTGCGCGGGCATCGACCCCAAGGGCCCGTGCGGTGGGGATGATGCCTGTGAAGGACATGAGGAAAAGATCGTCAAGGGCGGGTCCTGGTATTGGACCGCGAGCAAGGCGGTGGGCTACTACCGCCGACCGCAGCCCCCCACCAACCGCCCCTTCCATCACTTTGGCTTCCGCTGCGCTGCAACCGTCGAACAGGCCGCCGCACTCGATGGCAAGCCCCTGCCAGACAACGCACCCACCGAGGGGATGAGCAACGCCGACGCCAAGCTGCGCTAGCGCTAGCAGCCTTTCGGCTCTCCTCGCTTGACTGTCTACTCCGGCGGGCCCTGCTCGTGCCGCCAGTGGTTGATCTGATCCGCCTTGGTCGGCGGATGCCCGATGATCACGTCGCCTACGCGGGTGACCCCATCGGCCTTCAGCCATGCGCGGTACCGGTCCATCGGCTGGGCAATGTACATGTAGTCGCGGTTGATCTTCCACGTGAGCCGAGTGCGAAGCAGCACCGACCTTTCGTCGCCATACAGCGTTTCGACGTTGCGAACGAACTGGGGGTCGTATGCGTCCCAGTATTCCTCGGCGTTGGAGACGTAGAGCACCCGCACGGGGACCTGAAGTTCGGCCGCCGCAGCGGTGAGACCCGCGATGCCCTCTTCGGCATTGAGGTTGATCAGCAGGGGACGGACGCGGTCGTTGCGGAGCATCGCTTTGACGTAGTCGTACGTCTCCTGGTCGGTCAGGTAGGTCGGAACATCGACGCCCCGCAGCCGCTTGCGCAGCGTGCGAAGGCGGTAGCGGAAGTAACGGCGCTGCCGACGAAGTAGCGCCTGGAGGCTGCGGGCTTCCTTGCCGTCGTACATCGTGTCGATGGCTTCATGGGCGCGCTCGAGGTTCTCCGGCTCGAACATCTCGATGAACTCCTTGGGGGTCTCGGCGGCCGCGAAGATGGCCTTGTACATGGCGTGGGTGCGAAGGACCGCGGTGTCGTAGTCGATCAGCCACGCCAGGTGGGGTCGTTGCCAGCCCATAAAGAGGTACGCCTGGTCTGGTCCCACGCCGACGTAGCCTCCGCCGAGGTCTTTGATGTCCTCGTAGAAGGCCCACAGTGCCCACTCATTTCCGATGGTGTAGTGAACATCTTCGAGTTCCTTGACGATGCCGCCTCGGACTTCGGGCGAAGCGTCCTCGGCGGAGGACCAGAACGTGGCGCGCTCGGCCTCGCTCAGCGGCGGAACGGCGTCCGCGGTCCAGATCTCCTTGGCCATCGACTCGGGAGCCGCGGGCGCGGGATCGA
>CAYGTG010001049.1:0-3308 GCA_964352485.1 uncultured Nannocystaceae bacterium
GCCCAAAGCAGCGGGAGCACCTTGCGCGGGGGCGGCGTTGGGCTGGGGGGCTCAGGCGTGAGGAGGACGAACATCAGGACGCAGGCGATGAGCGCCGACATCAGCCAGAAGTCGCCCGCCCAGCCGATCGTTCCCAAGAGACCGACCAACACCCCGCCGCCGAGCAGATTGCCCACCTTGAAGCCGCCCACCTGCGCGCTGTTGGCCGGCCCGAGTTCCTCCCCTTGGAGCAGGCGCACGGCCCATCCATCGACCGCAATGTCCTGCGTCGCTGCGAACACGTTGAGGACCAGGAACAACAGGACGACCAACTTCAGGTCGTCCTCAGGACGCACGGCCGACAGCGCGAGCGTGACCGCAAGCATTCCGAGCTGGGCGGGGACCAGCCAGCTCCGATGCCGGCCAAACCCGGACCACCCGAAGCGGTCGACCAGCGGCGCCCACAAGAACTTCAGAATCCACGGAGCCGACAGAAATGACGCGAGGCCGATGGTCTTCAGATCGAGGCCCTGTTCGCGTAGCACCACGGGCAGGACCACCGCGAGGAACCCGCCAGGGAGCCCTTGGCAGACGTACAGCGCGAAGAGAAAAGCCAGCCTCCGAGACATCGGCGACCGCATCATAGTCGCGTTTTTGTGCCCGGGCCGCCGAGGTGAACGCTCTCGTTGTTGAACCGTGCCGCCCGGGTCTCGATCGCCTTCGCCGCTCCACTGGGCCCTGAGCAGCAGGTCCGCCGGCTACTGCGGCTCGAGCCCCGCGTCGACGTCGTAGGTCTTCTTCCCACCCTCCCACGTCGCGTGCGCACGGACGCGGTAGGTCTTGCAGCCGTCGGAGAACGGATAGTCACCGGGGCGAACGAGGACCACGTAGGAGTCTTTTTGGGCCGCGATGCCATGCTCGCCGGGCCCTTTGATGCGCTCCGCCGGAACCTCGGCCGAGTCGCCTCCGCATGAGACGCGCGCGCTGAACGTGTCCGGGGGTGCGCCAGCATTGAACACCATCGCAACCTGGTTGTGCATCGTGACGTGGGTGATGTTGGTCTCCCCCTCACGATGCTGCTTGATCGACCGCTCCATCGTGGCCACCTTGCAGTTGCCCCCGCTGCACTGCCACGCGCCGCGGTAGGAGAGGAACTGGTTGCGGAGGTTTTGCCGAAGCGCCCCGCAGCCAAGCGCGAGGGGGGCACCGACAAGACCCAGGAGCAGCAATGCGCGACGCATGACCGTTTGTTACCACGGCTCGGCTTTGCACAGGCCCCGATCCCTGCGAACCTGGCGGTGCCTCCCTCATGATTCCACCGAGCCTGATCCCGCTGCCGACCGCCTCCGACGTCGCGCAGCGCGTGGACGCGCTGGAGCTTCCCTTCTCGCGCCACGGGGTCGACCCCTACGGCGTCGACAAGAAGGAGCTGGCCAAGTTCTTCACGCTGCTGCGTTTCCTCTATCAGCGTTACTTCGACGTCGAGTGTGTCGGCATCCACAACGTGCCGCCTCGCGGTCGGGCGATGCTCGTGGGCAACCACTCCGGCGGCTGGGCGATCGACGCCTTGATGGTCATCGCGTCCGCGTTTCTCGAAATGGAGACACCCAGGCTGGCGCAGGGGATGGCCGAGAAGTTCATCCAGAAGATGCCCTTTGTCGCCAACTTCTCAAACCGGCTGGGACAGTTTGCGGGGCTGCCCGAGCACTGCATTCGGCTCCTGCAGGACGACCGTCTGCTCATGGTGTTCCCCGAGGGTGCCCGCGGCACGGCCAAGCTGTTTCGAGAGCGCGACTCACTGGTCTCGTTCGGAACCGGATTCGTTCGGTTGGCGCTGCAGACCGCGACGCCGATCGTGCCCGTCGCGTTTGTCGGCGGGGGGGAAGCGATTCCGACCGTCGCCAACCTCTACGGTTTGGGCAAACGCTTCGGCCTCCCCTACATTCCCGTCACCCCCTACGGCGTTGCGATCCCTCTGCCGGTGCGGCTGAAGATCATCTACGGAGAGCCGGTGATGCTCGACGGCGACGCGAGGGATACCGACGAGGTGATCGCAGGGCACGTCTCGCTCATCAGGGGCAAGATCGCCGAGCTCATCTCGCAGGGCCGCGCCTTGCGAGAGGGCAAGCTCACCGCTGCTGAGGTCAAGCTTTCATGAAGGTCATGGTCACCGGCGCCGCCGGACACATGGGGCGCCTGGTCGCTCAGCTGCTGCACGAGCAAGGCCATGAGGTGATCGGGGTCGATCGCCGCGCCTGGTACCACCCGCCCGAGGGGATCCGGGTCTACCAGGCCGACATCCGCAAGCGGCCCGCCGAGGACCTCTTCCGGACCCTGCGGCCCGACGCCGTGATCCACATGGCCACGGTCACCCACCTGACGCACCGCAGCGAGGATCGGTATCGCATCAACCTCAAGGGAACGCAGTCGTTCTTCGAGCACTGCCACCGCTACGGGGTCAAACACGCGATCTTCGTCGGCCGCCACACCTACTACGGTGCGGCTCCAGACTCGCCCCTGTATCACACAGAAGCCGAGCCTCCGATGGCCGTGCATACGTTCCCCGAGCTGTCGGACCTCGTTGCGGCCGACCTGTACGCAGGGGCCACGTTGTGGCGTCACCCGGAGATCGACACGGCCGTTCTGCGATGCTGCTACACGCTTGGACCCCTCAAGCAGGGAACGCTCGCGGCGTTCATCAAGGGGCCTCGGGTCCCCACCGTGTTGGGGTTCGACCCGCTGTTCCAGTTCCTGCACGAACGCGACGCCGCCCGGGCGATCGTCCTCGCGCTGACCAAGAAGCTGCGGGGCGTCTACAACGTGGCCGGTCCGCCCCCGGTGCCGCTGTCGGTCGTGATCCGAGAGGCTGGCCGCAGCAACCTTCCGATTCCGGAACTGCTCTTTCGCGCCGCGCTCGGGCGTTTCGGGCTGCCGCAGCTGCCCCGCGGGGCGCTCGAGCACGTGAAGTATCCGATCGTGATCGATGCAAGCGAGTTCCGTGACGCCACGGGGTTCCAGCCGGAGTTCGACGAAGACGCAACCGTGCGCGCCTTTCGCGACGCTTGATCACCTCGACGCTCGGCCCGGCTGCGCAAGATCGCGCGGATCGGCTACCCGCGCGGGCCTGTGAACCGCACGCGTCGCACGCAGTCACTGTCCGCTACGCGTTCGATTTCGAAGACGACCTCTCGCTGGGCCTGCATGGCGGCGAACAACTGCTCTAGGACACGATCCGCCAGTGTGTGTTTCCCGCACGCACCCTCGCCAAACGCGAGCTCTCGATCTTTGCCCGACAGACGGACGGCCTCGGTTCGAATCGCCCCTCGGGC
>CAYGTG010001050.1:0-3308 GCA_964352485.1 uncultured Nannocystaceae bacterium
GTACCGCTGGGGGACCACCGAACCGACCCGCTCTGCGTTGACCTTTTCCAGGCCGCACTCGGGCGTCACCAACGGGACCACGCGGGGCACGGCGCGGTAGAGTTCCCCGAGGCGTTCGTTGGGGAGGTCTGGGTGCACCGCGACCAAGACTCCGCCGTCCTCGGTGAGCCCCAGGGGGACCGCCCAGCCGATGTCTTGAAGCGACGCGGGGACCACGTCCCAGGGGCGGGGCTGATCCTCGAGCAGCTCCGGCCGGATCGTGTCGAGTCCGCAGGCTTGGCTGAGAAGCTCGCACAGCGTCCACGGATCGCAGACCGCAAGCTCGAGCAGCACGGTGTCGAGGCTGCCGCCGTAGATCTGTTGCCGGCGCAGCGCAGCCTCGAGCCGTTCGGGCGCGAGCGCGGAGGTCTGTTCGAGGTAGCGCCGAAGGTGACTCACGGGTCCCTCACCACGTAGGTCCGGCCGAGGTGGTCATGCCACCCGCGCTTCTCGGCGTCGAGCGCGGTCCAGAGCCATCCGAGGAGCCCAGCGCCGAGGCCCGCCAGATGGGTGAGCGCCCGAAGCAACGCCCAGGGCGCGCGAGGAGGAAGGCCGTCGGGGCCGACGACGCGTAGCCCCAGCACGCGACCGCCTGGGGTCCGCCCGGTGATCGTCCAAAACAGGGTCAGGTAGAAGACGGACATCGCCAGGAAGGGGGCGATGTGCTGGAGGACCTGCCCGAGCTGAAGGTCCAGGATCGCGAACAGCGTCGCAAGTCCACGCGCCCCTCCGAGCAGCGGCTCCGCATCGACCAGGGCGAGCAGTCCAGCATTGAGCAGACCGGCCGTGAGAAGCAGTACGGCGAAATCGAGGAGCCCCGCGACGCTGCGGCGAGCAAAACCAGACACGCGCGCGGGCAGCAGCGCGGCGTCGCAATGAGGGCACTGCGGTGCGCCATCCCGGTCGCGCGCGAGCGCGGGGTCAAGCTGGCCGTCACAGTCCGGGCAATACGTCTTTCGAGCGCGCTTACGCGCCATCGCACGCAGAGTATCGCGACGCGGCCCGGGCGAACATCCCCCGGATCAAACCACCGAGATCCGGCCCGCCACAGCGATCGCAGCCACAACCGCAACCTCGGTGCGCAGGACGAAGGGCGCGAGCGAGAGCGGCACCAGCCCCGCGGCGCGTCCGAGCGCCTCCTCGTCGGTTGTGAGGCCGCCCTCAGGCCCGATCAGCACGGCGATCTCCCCTGGGGGGGGCTCTGAGGTGGCATCCGAGGCGAGGGACGCGATGAAGCCCCGGCGAGGCGTAGCCAGCCAGTCGGCCACTGGCATCGGGCGATGCAGGGCCAGTGGATCGAGCCGACCGCATTGGCGGCGCGCGGCGGCGATCACCCGTTCGACCCGCGACGCGCTGAGGCGTCCAGGCTGGCTTCGCGCGGATTCGAGGAAGGTCAGGCTTCGGGCGCCGCATTCGACCGCCCGGGCGATGACGTCTTGGGCGGCCTTCGCGTCGGGCTGTGCGACGGCGAGATCGACCGGCCACGCAGGGCGGTCGAGGAGGCGCTCGAGCACCCGCACCCGGGCCTGCTTCGAGTCGGCAACCTCGACCTCTGCTCGCCATCCGCCGGCGAGGGGAAGCAGAACCTCCAGTGAAGACCCGACACGAGCGCGCCGCACCCGAACGAGGTAGTGCGACTCCTCGGCACTGAGCGTCAGCGGCCCGGGTTCGCTCGGCGAGGCAAAGACGCGAACGGTCATGGGAGCACGAGGTCGAGCGCGCTCCAGGTGTCGAGATGGCGGCGTCCGCCCCCGGCGCGCGCGTCGAGCCGGAAGCCGGCGGCCTCATAGGCTTGCCAGACGCTGTCGAGCTCTTCGCCAAGAATGCCGCTGACGGTGAGGGTCGCTCTGGGTGCCAGCCGGTCTCGCAGCAGCGGCGCGGCTGGGATCAGAACGACCGGGCGAATGTTCGCGACGACCAGGTCGAAGTGTTCGGGCTCGAGCGCCTCGAGGGTGCCGGTTTGAACTTCGATGCGACCGGTGAGGCCCGCGTCTTCGATGTTCTCGGACGTGGTGTCGGTGGCTTCTGGATCGATGTCGACCGCGAGAAGGCGCCCGGCGCTCTCGAACAACCGAGCGGCCGCCATCGAGAGCACGCCCGAGCCGCATCCGAGGTCAAACACGGACGCTGGCGCAAGACCGTGCCGGGCCAACGCGCAGAGTCGGTGCAGGCACAGCTGTGTGGTCTGGTGCAGCCCCGTTCCAAACGCTCGCCCCGGATCGATGACGACCTCTAGCTGCGGGTCTGTGGGCTGCCGTTCGATCCAGCTGGGCCGCAGCAGGAGCTGGTGCTCACCGAAGGTCAACGGCTTGTAGAATGCCTTCCACGCGTCTTTCCACTCTTCGTCATCTCGGATCTCGGCGCGAGTATTCCCGGTCAGGCCAAAACTATCGAGCAGCCCGGAGACGACCCCGTGGAGCGTCTCGATGCCGTCGGGGCGCGTATACACGCAAAGCCGCGGACGCTGCGTCGGACTCTCGGCGGCGGTGAAGCTCTGGACACCACTGACCTCCTCGCGCATGGCCAAGATTGCCCCGACCTCGTCGAGCGCCGCGGCGGCCTCTCGCAGCGCGTCGAGTTCGATGGGTCCTTGGGCAAGGTCGACCCAGACGATGGCCCACTGAGCGGTGACGGACATGGACGCCACAGTGGCACAGGTTGGCCGGGGACGGCGTTGGGAGTGAGGCAACCCTGATGCGTCATTGGCAGGTCTGCCCATGCGCAAGAGCGCGACACCTCCGAGACTGCGGAGGCAACGTCGGATCCCTCCCATGAACCACCGCCTGCTTTCAGCCCTCCTCTCCTTCGCCGCATCCACCTCGGTGGCATGCGCCCACACCTTCCCCAGTGATGACGAACACCTCACCGCCGCGAGACGAAGCGTCGAGGAGCGGACTCGTTTCGATCTCGGCTGCGACGATCCGGCCATCGCCAGGCTGGGGGATGTCACCCGACTGGGGCAGCAAGCGACCCGCACGAACATTGGAGCCACCTGCGGCGAGATGCGTGCGAGCTACGTGGTGACCTGCATCAGTAATTGGGGAAAGATCACCTGCTCGGCGGAGGCGAACACCAAAACCAAAGAGAGCTCGCAGTGACGGCCGCTTCCCCAGCGGTCTGTGCGGGCCGCTGCCCCAGTCAGCGTCAGCACGCGAAAAAGCCCCGCAGTCCGGGAGGGGCGGGCCGGGGGGGGGGGGGGGCGGGGGGGGTGGGGGGGGGGGGGCCGCCCGGGCCCTGGGCGTCGGCCCTTGCCCCGCGGGGGGGAGGCG
>CAYGTG010001051.1:0-1975 GCA_964352485.1 uncultured Nannocystaceae bacterium
CCACAGGTTCGACCACTCGATCGCGAGCACGCCTTCGTCGGCGTCAGCCTCGGGATCTTCGTCGGCAAGTCGGTCGAGCAGCGCCTCCAACCCGAGCGCCTCGAAGGACGCGGGCGTGGGGCCCAGCTCGCCGTCGGGCGCGAGCCGAAAGAGGTCCATGTGCAGCAGCGGCACCGGCCCGGCATGCGTGAGGCAGATGTTGAACGTTGGGCTGCAGACGCGGTCGGGCCGCGCGAGCTTCATCCCGTATCCGAGCGCCCGGGTAAAGGTGGTCTTGCCCGCCCCCATCGGCCCTTCGAGAAGCAGCACATCACCCGGCGTCACCAGCGTCCCCAGACGCTCGCCCAACGCTTCGAGTTCGTCTTGGTTCAAACCGTGCCGCTGCACTTCGCCCGCAGTGTACCGCCGCGCAGCGGCTATGGTACCGATGCCTCGATGCGCGTGTTTCCCCTGCCCTGCATTGCCGCTCTCGCGCTGTGCGCGTGCGACGGAGGTGCCGCAAGGCCGCGCAGCGTGGGCCTCCAGATCGACGAGCCCACCGACCCGCTGCGACCCATCGAGCAGCGCGGTGCGGTCCCCGACGACGCCCGAATCACGGACTACGCCATCGACGCCAAGCTCGACGAGGAGAACTTCCGCATCGAGGGACTCGAGCGGATCACCTTTCGCAACCGAAGCACCGCGAGCGTCGACCACCTGGCGGTTCACCTCTATATGAATGCGTTCTCGGCCGAAGACACCGCGTGGATGCGCGAGGGCCGAGGGTCACACCGCACCAGCGCACAGGGGCAGGCCGCTCCGTGGGGCCGGGTCGCCATCTCTTCGGTTCGAACCTCGGCGGACGAACAACCCCTATCGCTCGTCCCCGGCGCCGACCCGAGTATCGCCACAATCCCACTGCCTCAGCCGCTCGCCCCGGGTGCGCAGCTCGAGCTCGACATCGGCTTCACCACCCATCTTCCCGAAGTCTTCGCCCGCACGGGGTACCAGGCCGACGCGCAGACCCAGTTCGTGCTGGCCGGGCAGTGGTTTCCGAAGCTGGCCGTGCTGCAAGAGGACGGGACGTGGGACAACCACGTCTTCACCTTTCACTCCGAGTTCTTCGCCGACTTCGGCAACTACCGCGTGATCCTCGATGTTCCGAAGGGCTGGGTGGTGGGCGCGACGGGCATCCGCACCCGAGAAGAAGAGGACGAGGCCACCGGCAGGGTTCGGCACACCTACGACGCGCAGATGGTGCACGACTTCGCCTGGACCGCCTCGCCCAACTACGTGGAGCACATCGCGACCCATGAGGGGATTCGGATTCGGCAGCTGCACACCCCGCAGACCTGGCAGGACGCTGAGGTCCATCTCGACGCGCAGATCCAGGCGCTCGATTCGATGCAGCGACGCTTCGGCCCCTACCCCTGGTCGAGCATCACCATCGTCCATCCGCCCGCCCGTGCCGGTGGGGCCGGCGGCATGGAGTACCCCACGTTTTTCACCAGCGGCCCGCTCCTGGAAATTCCGCCGCCGCTGGACTCGATCTTCACCATGCGCCTCGATGGCCGCTTCACCACCGTGCACGAGTTCGGTCACCAGTACTTCCAGGGACTGCTGGCCTCCAACGAGGCCGAAGCGCCGTGGCTCGACGAAGGCCTCAATACCTTCTCCAACACCCTGGTGCTCGAAGATTCCGCGGATGGCGCTTGGGCGGTCCGGGTCTTGGGGCACACCCTGGACTCGGGCGACCTGCTTCGGCTCGACATGGCCCGACTCGACAACATCGCGGTGATCGACCAGCGGGCGGATCAGTTTGCCGAGTCGGAGGCGCTGTACGGGCGAACCGTCTATCGCAAGACCGCGGCCGCCTTGAGGACGCTTCGCAACCTCGTCGGGCACAAGCGCTTCGATGCCGCCCTTCGCACGTACGCCGAGCAGTTCCGGTTCGCGCACCCGAGCCCCGAAGACTTCTTCGGCACGCTCACCGCGG
>CAYGTG010001051.1:1985-3296 GCA_964352485.1 uncultured Nannocystaceae bacterium
CCCCGGAGGTCACACTCGATGTCCGCGACTGGCTGCAGCAGGCGTTTCGCACCCCGCGGTCGATGGCCTTCTCGGTGCGGTGGGTCGAGAACCGAAGCCAGCTCGGACACTCCGGGTGGCATCGCGAAGAGGACGGGACCTGGGTCGAGACCCCGCGCGATGACGACGAGCGCGATCCTGAGGGGGTGGTCGTGTTCGAGCGGTCCGGCGCTTTCGTCACGCCGGTCCAATACGCGGTCACCTTCGATGACGGCGACACCGAAGAAGCGTGGTGGGACGGCGTGCGTTCGACCGACACGATCACGTTCCGCGGACGCCGCATTCGCTCGGTGAGCCTCGACCCGCATCGCCACCTCGAGCTCGAAGCCGAGCGCATCGACAACCACCGCTTCGTTCGTCGAGAGCAGCGACCCGTCAGCACCGAGGGTGATCTCGCGGATCTCGCCGAGGCGGCCCTGCTCTCGGCGCTGTTGGGGGTGAGTCCATGAGCGTGCTGCGCACGTTGTGGAACACCCGCTGGGTGTACCTGCTCACGCTCGGACTCACGCTCGGATGGGCCCTGAGCGGAGGGTCGATTGTCGCGTGGATGACCCAGTTCATCCTCGGTCCCTTCGGCGGAGAATCGGATGTCGAGCACGCCCTCGCCCGCCTCACGGAGGTCCTGTTGCACAACCCGGAGCTCGCGGTGGGCATCGGCGCCGCGACGATGCTCACCGCGTTGCTCAGCTGGTTGGGCTGGACGACCCTGGGCGGCGCGGTGTTCCTGGCCGCCCGCGGAGACCGGCTGAGCGAAGCCGCGCGCGGTGCCGTCGCAGCTGCTGGCCCGCTCCTCACCCAAGGGCTGGTCCATGCAGTGGTCACGTTCGGCGGACTGATGGTGCTCTCGGTGGTCCTCGGGCCCCTTCCGCTGCCGATCCGAGGGCTCGCCCTTCTCGCAGGATCCGCGATCGCCGTCCTGGCCCGCGACCTGGTTCGGGCGCAGATCTGCCTGCACACCATCGACAAGCCCTATCACCCGATGGCCACGCTTCGAGGCTTCGTGCAGGCCGTCAAACGCCCGGCGCAGGCCGCGATCACGGCCGGGCTGTGGGGCCTGAAGATGGCCCTCGTCCTGAGCCTGGCTCCGGTGGCCGTGGCTGCGCTGGGGCCGTCGGACGCGAGCAGCCTCCTGCGGGTGCTGGTCGCGCTGGGGCTTGCGCTCTCCTTCCTCCGGATGGCGTGGGTCACCCACTGGCTCCCGGTCGATCTCCAGCCCATGGCCGATTCCCTGGCGGAAGGGGACGCACTCGAGTCCGGCGCCCCCCCCGCAGA
>CAYGTG010001052.1:0-3291 GCA_964352485.1 uncultured Nannocystaceae bacterium
TCTCGGGTGAGACCGAAGGAAAGCTCCATCTGGTCACGTCGCCGGACGCTCTACACCGGGTTCGGACCGACGTTCGAGAGATGAAGGCGGTGAGGCCCGGGGTTCGGGAGCTGCTCAGCAAACTCGAGACCGATGTATCGGTTCAACTAGGGACGACCAAGAGCACGGCGCGCAAGTTCGCCGAATGTGGTCCCGGCTCCGTCCTGACGCTCGATGCGCTGGTCGGTGACAGCGTGCGCATCTACGTGGGCGGACAGCTTCGCGCGACGGGCCGTGCAGTGCTGCTCGGCGAGATGGTCGCGGTCGAAGTCAACAGCGTGGTCTGAGGGAGAGGAAACAACAATGAGTGCAGCAGAAGCAGTGGTTCAAGAAGACGACTCGGAGATGTTGGACGGCGCAGAAGGTGCTGCGGCGGCAGCAGCCAACGATCTCGTGGCGGCCAACGGAGGGCCGCCCTCATTCGAGAAGCTCCTGGCAGACGTGCCGTTCCAGGTCACCGTCGAGCTCGGGCGCGTTCGCCTCTCGTTGCGGGAGATCGGCCAACATCTGACGCTCGGGGCCGTCATCCCCCTCTCCAAAGTCACGGGCGAGAGCCTCGACATTCGTATCAACGACCGGCTCGTCGCTCGCGGCGAAGCCGTGGCCATCGGTGAGCGCTATGGCGTCCGCATGGTCGAAATCCTCGATGGAGTGGACCAATGATCGATTGGACACGCGTTTGTTTGTGGGGTGCTCTTCTGGGTGCGGCTGCACCATCCACCGTTCAGGCTGCGGCGGCGCCCGATGACGCCCGCTCCTCAGCACCCCTTGCGACGGTCACGACCGACGACAGCGTCGAGATTCGCGTGCAAGGGTTGATGCCCGGCGGCGACGAGGTGGAGTGGAAGTGGGGCAAGCTGGTCGTCCCCGTCGAGACCAAGCCCACCGCCGCGTTTGCCGAGTCCTACACCGACGAGACCGTGAAGAGGGTCGCGTTGGTGGGTGGGGAGAAGCCGCGTCTGATCGTGATGTTTCGCCACGGGTCGCGGACAGCGAAGAAGCTGACCGAAGCGAGCACGATCACCAACACCGGAGACGGATTCCGGGTCGTCATTCCCCGTCGCCACGTGCTCGAGCCCCCCGCACCCGAGCCCGTCGCCGAGCCAGCTCCCGAGCCGGCCGCGGTGAAGGCTCCAATCGCGGCGGCAGCCGTGGCCGAAGCGGCGCCCGAGCCCGAGCCCGAGCCCAAAGCGGACGAGGCCGTCGCGGCCGCGGCCGTCGAAGTGGCAGAGCCGGTTGCTCAGGGGGAGCCGCTCAATCTCCCCGAGCCTGACGCTGGCGTGGGGTCGTCCTCTGTTGGGCCAAGCAGCAAGAGCATGTACGGCACGCTTGGGTTCACGTTCGTGCTGCTGGCCATTGGGGGGGTGTTCCTCTACTGGAAGCGGCGATCCGGCGCGGCGCCGGGAACTCCCCGCGGGTTCACGGTCATGGGCAATCAGGTGCTGGGGCCCAAGTCTCGCATCGTGCTGATGGGCCTTGGTGACCGCCGCATGCTGCTCGCGGTCAGTGAGGCCGGGACCACGGTCGTCGACAAGTGGAGCGAGGACAGCGGGTACGTGCCATCCACGTCGGTGCGCGCCGAAGGGGGCCTCGACGAAGGCTCGCTGGCGGCAATCGAGTTCGGGATGCCGGTCGAGCCACCCTCGCGTCGCAGCAAGACGATGCGCGACACACTGCGCGCCTACGAACCGCCGGCTCCGGACATCTCCGAAGACGAAAACGCGGAGAGCACCGCGGTCAAAGGTCTTCGCGCCCTCCGGCAGCAGATCGAAAATGGTCCCGAAGACACCGACGAGGACGACGCCTGGTCGCAGGCACTGGCCGCGGGAATTCGACGGAGCGCCTGAGCCGATGTTGTCCCGCCTCATCACCACGATCGGGCTCAGCGTCGCGAGCCTGAGCTACACCGCCACCGCGTGGGCTGCCGAGCCCCAGACGGTCACGCTCAGCACGGAGCCGTCTCCCAGCATGATTCCGCTGGTGGTGATCTTCGGGCTGATGTCGCTGCTCCCGGCGCTGGTCCTGACGACGACCTGCTTTACCCGGTTCGTGATCGTGTTCTCGTTCCTCAAGACCGGTCTGGGAACTCAGGGGGCACCACCCAACCAGGTGTTGGTCGGCCTCGCGCTGTTCATGACCGCCTTCGTGATGGCCCCGGTCGCGACCGAGATGTACGAGACGGCCGGCGATCCCTACATGCAGGGTGCGCTCGACGAGGCCGAAGCCTACGCCGCCGCCGAACCAATCGCGCGCAAGTGGTTGCTGCCTCGCACGCGCCCTGAAGACCTGGCGCTGTTTTACGACTACACCAGCGACCCCCGCCCGGAGACGGCGGACGACGTTCCGCTGCGCATCGCGGTACCGGCGTACATCCTGTCCGAGCTTCGCACCGCGTTCCAGATGGGCTTGCTGGTTCTGCTGCCCTTTCTGGTGATCGACCTGGTCGCGGCCACGGTGCTCTCGAGTTTGGGCATGGTGATGCTGCCGCCCACGCTGGTCTCCTTGCCGATCAAGCTGCTGGTGTTCGTGATGGCCGATGGCTGGAACGTGCTGGTGATGTCGCTGCTGAGGGGAGTGGCGACATGAGCGGCGACCCGATGCTGCTGGAGCTGCTCTACGCGGCACTGATCACCGCGGCCAAGATCTCGGTCCCCATTCTCTCGGCCTCGCTCGTCGTTGGCCTGACGACGGCGTTGCTTCAGGCAGCCACCCAGCTGCAGGAGAACGTGATCTCGTTCGTGCCCAAGCTGGTCATCGTGGGGCTGACGCTGATGATCTCCGGAGACTGGATGCTGATGACGCTTACCGACTACGCGCGGTTGGTCATTCAGCAGAGCGGTGAACTCGGCGTCGTTCCCGGCGCAATGGCACCCACGCCACAGGACGAGCTCGAGTGACGCCGTGGCACGAGATTCCCGGGCTGGGTCTCGTGCCGGGGTTCCTGTTGATCTTTGTCCGGCTGTCGGCGTTTCTGTGGGCGGCGCCGTTGACCGGTGACGGTCGCCTTCCGCCCAAGGTTCGGGTCGCCACGGCGGCTCTGGTGGCGGCGGCGTTCTCCGACCTGCACGAGGTGCACGGCTCCCCGGAGCTGGGGCTGCAGATCCCGCTCGAGGTTGGGGTGGGGTTCATCGCGGGCTTCACGGCTCGGCTCATGCTGGCCGGGCTGGAGGTGGGCGGCGAAGTGCTCGGTATGCAGAAGGGGCTGGGGTTCGCGGGGACCTTCGATCCGTCGCTGGGGGACATGGCGCTACC
>CAYGTG010001053.1:0-3284 GCA_964352485.1 uncultured Nannocystaceae bacterium
GTCCCAAGCACAGGGTTGGCATGGAGGCGGAGCGATGAACGACCGGTGGTACGATTCGTCCGTGGACGACGTGCTGCCTGCGCTCGACGAGATCGACTGCCAGCGGACACTCGCCATCGTTCAGGCGCGCATGTTCGGTGAGCACGCGTCGATGCCTCAGCTCGACCGTTTCGTGGTGTTGCGCGGAGCCGGCGAAGGGGCCATGGGCCGGGTTTACGTCGCCCGCGATCCATCGCTCGATCGAGAGGTCGCGATCAAGGTGATTCGCATCGCTGGTGATCAGGCCGTCGACGATTCCCGACGCAAGAGGCTCGAACGAGAAGCTCGCGCAGCCGCTCGAATCTCGCACCCCAACGTCGTCACCATCCACGAGGTTGGGGTCAACGACGAAAGCCTGTTCGTCGTCATGGAGTACATCGACGGACAGACCCTCCACGAGTGGCTCGACGCGGCGGACCGGCCATGGACGGACATCGTCCAGGCGTTCATCCACGCAGGACGAGGGCTCGCCGCTGCGCATGCCGAGAATCTCGTGCACCGCGACTTCAAGCCGGACAACGTGTTGGTGGGGAAGGACGGTCGAATCTGCGTCGTCGACTTTGGCCTGGTCCTCGTGGCCTCGGAGTCGCCCCTGCGGACCGCAGAGCGTTCGGAGGCCGGACCGCATGCGCCGAGTTCCTCCACCGGCAGCGTGACCGAGGGGACCGTGGGCACTCCGGCGTATATGTCTCCCGAGCAGCGCGAGGGTGGGCCCGTCGATGCCCGCAGCGACCAATACAGCTTCTGCGTGGCCCTATACGAAGCGCTCTACGGGGTTCGTCCTCAGCTCGGCGAACCGATCGGGACGCCGCGCGACAACCTCAAGTCGGTGCCCGCTTGGGTCCTCGAAGCCATCGTCCGCGGGATGCAGCCGCGTCCCGAAGAGCGCTACGAAACCATGCCGATGCTGCTCTCGGATCTGCTCGTCGATCCCTCGCGTGGACGCTTGCAGAAAGGGTGGCTGCTCGCCGGTGGTGCGCTGCTGGTCGGCGGTGGGCTGTGGGCTGCATCGACGAGCGCTGGCGACGTCGACCCGTGTCCCGACGCGGCGGCGCTCGTGACCTCGACCTGGAACGAGGACGTGCGACAAGACATCGAGAGCGCGCTGCAACGCACGGGCGCGGGCTACACGGACGCCACCTTCGAGCGAATCGCCACCGACCTCGATGGATATGCCACCGCATGGGCCGAGCATCGAGACGCGGCCTGTCGCGAGACCCGAGTGACGCACGAGCAACCGGACGCGATCATGGTGGCTCGCCTGCGTTGTTTGGATGACCGGAAGCGTCAGCTGGCGGCAGCGGTGAGCGTGTTGTCGGATGCCGATGCGACGGTCGCCGAGAACGCGGTGCGCGTCGTCGAGCGTCTGCCGAGCGTGTCACTGTGCAGCGATGTCCAGTACCTCTCCGCTGATGTGAAACCACCGGAGACCGAGGACGACCGGTCCGCACTGGCCCAGCTGCAGGAGCGGCTCTCCACCGTGCGCGCTCGAGCGGCCGCCGGAAAATATGAGGCAGCGGCCAAGCTTGCAGACGCGTTGATCCCCGAGGCCGAGCAGCTGGACTACCCTCCGATCCTGCCCCCGATCCTGCTCGAACGGGGTCTGCTGCACGGTCTGCTGGGCGAGCACGAGCTGCAGAGGACGACCCTGCAGCGTTCGTTCTACGCGGCCACCACAGCCGGTGACGATCGAACTGCCCTCGAGGCTGCCCTGGCGCTGGTCTATCTGCCGGGCCGGGTCGATGAGGGAGGCGAGGATCTGCAGTGGACAGAGACCGCCTCTGCGCTCATCGATCGGAACGAACGTGACGGCCAACAGCTGACACCGCAGCGGGCCGAACTGACGGTGGCCCGGGGGCGAGTGCTCGCAGAGCGCGGAGAGCCGGAGCAGGCCCTCGAGCGCTACGCCGAAGGCTTGGAGCTGTACCGAGGCGAGGCTGCGTATGTCCTTCGCGTCGCAACGATCCGCAACTACATGGGTTCGGCGCAGCTGAGCCTCGGAAGGATCGACGAGAGCGTCGCGAGCTTTGAGCGCGCACTGCAGGCCGCGCAAGAGGCCTACGGTCCCGACCATCCGCGGGTGGCAACCATCCTCACCAACCTAGCCCTTTCGCGGCGAAACGCAGGAGCGTTCGACGAAGCTGTGGTTGTGCTCGAGCGGGCGTACGCGATCTCGACCCAGGCGTACGGCCGCGTGCACCCCAAGATCGCGCGGATTCTAACCGTGCAGGCCACGATCGAGCTCGATCGGGGTCAAGCCGAAGCTGCGCTGACCCACTTCGAGGAGGTGGTCTCGATCGCTCGCGAGGTGTACGGGCCGCGACACCGAGAGCTGGCGATGGCTCTGAACAATGTCGGGTTTCTCAGCAGCGAGGTCGGACGCTACGATGCGGCCGAGGCAGCGCTACACGAGGCGCTCGAGATCGCAGAGGCGCTCCCGGGAGCGAAGGGGGTTGTGGCCAGCATCCTCAACAACCAGGGGATCGTCCACAAAGAACGCGGCCAACAACAGCTCGCGCTCGACGCCTACGAGCGCTCCATCGAACTCACCCGCGACTTGGTCGGGGATGACCATCCAGACGTGGCAGGCGGGAACCTCAACATCGGCAACGTCCTGGTGGGCTTGGGGCGCTACGCCGAGGCCGAGCAGCGCTTTCACAGCGCCTACGAGGGGTTCGAACGCGTGCCCGGCGACCAGCGTGTCCATCAGGTCGACGCGCTTCAAGGAATTGCGGTCTGCCGCTGGAAGCTGGGCGAAGCCTCGGTGGCGTTGGAAAAGCTCGCCGCGGTGCGCGTCATGCAACTCGAGGTGACCGACCCCGGGTCACCGTCACTGTCGTCCACGCTGACGACGATGGGTGAGATCGAAGCCGAAGCCGGACGGCACGCGGTTGCAAAGCAGCACTTTGAAGACGCGCTCGCGCTGCTCGTCGACAAGGAGGTTCCGCCCCTGCGCCGCACGAAGCCTCAGCTGGGACTCGCCAAGAGTCTGTGGGCAACCGGTGACGACCATGGGCGTGCGCGCGAGCTCGCGATCGAAGCGGAGGCGGCACTCGCAGCCGCGGGCGATTCACCGCCGGGCGAGCTTGCCGAAGTGAGAGGTTGGCTCGCCACACACCGACTGTGAAGGGGCCCAGCCGGTGATTGGAGAACGAGCACAACAAGGCCAAGCCGTTCGCGGAGCGGGCCGCGCAGAGGGTTCCCGGCTCGCAGCCTCCACTCGTCTGGCAGGTCCACATGGAGTC
>CAYGTG010001054.1:0-3283 GCA_964352485.1 uncultured Nannocystaceae bacterium
GGGTTGTGCAGCTTGCCTTCAAACATGCGCTCGACCTCTTGGCGCTCGTTCTTCCGCAGCAGGCCGTTGTCGACGAACACGCAGTGCAGACGGTCTCCGATGGCCTTCTCGACCAGCATGGCCGCGACCGACGAATCGACGCCACCGGAGAGGCCACAGATGACGTGGCCACTGTCTCCAACGGCGCGCTGGATCTTCTCGACCGCCTCGTCGACGAATGCAGCCATGGTCCAGTCGCCGTCAAAACCGCACAGCGTCGTGAACGCGCCGAGGACTTCCCGACCGCGCGGGGTATGGAACACCTCGGGGTGGAACTGAACGCCCCACAAGCGACGCTGAGCGTGCTCGATCGCCGCAAAGGCGCAGTTCGGCGTGCGGCCGACCCGTTGGAACCCTTCGGGCAGCGCCTCGACATGGTCGCCGTGGCTCATCCAGACCGTCTGCTCGGATCCGACCTCAAACGGGGACAGCGGACCGCTGGCGGACTCGACCCGCAAGCTCGCCCCACCGTACTCGCGGTCCGTCGCAGCCACGACGGTGCCGCCCAAAGCATCGACCATCACGTACAGGCCGTAGCAGATGCCCAACACCGGCACCCCAGCCTCGAGCACGGCAGGATCGAGCTTGGGCGAGTGCTCCTCGTAGATCGAGGACGGGCCCCCGCTGAGCACAATGCCCAGCGGCTTGACGGCCTGAATCCGCTCCAGCGCCTTGTTGAAGGGCACGATTTCCGCGTAGACGCCCAGCTCGCGAACAGACCGCGCGATGAGCTGAGTGACCTGCGAACCGAAGTCGACGACGATGAGGGTTTGATGATGGGCCACGGGGGCTCTGTCCTGTCTGCCGTGCCGACTAGCCGACGCGGTAGTTGGGGGCTTCTTTGGTGATGATGACGTCGTGCACGTGGCTCTCGCGCAGCCCGGCCGACGAAATGCGACGGAAGATGGACTTGGTGCGGAGCTCTTCGAGGGTGGCCGCGCCGACGTAGCCCATGCCCGAGCGCAGGCCGCCCATGAGCTGGAACAGACTCTCGGCCAGCGCACCGCGGTACGGCACGCGACCTTCGATGCCCTCGGGCACGAGCTTGCGGTCGGAGGCGCCGGACTGGAAGTAGCGGTCCTTGCTCCCGGCCCGCATCGCCCCGATGGATCCCATCCCCCGGTAGGTCTTGTAGCTGCGCCCCTGGTACAGCACGAGTTCACCCGGGGCTTCATCGGTGCCCGCGAACAGACTGCCCATCATGACCGCATCGGCACCGGCGGCCAGCGCCTTGACCATGTCGCCGGAGTACTTCACACCGCCATCGGCGATCAGCGGGATGCCATGCTTTCGGGCTGCGACCGAGCATTCCATGATTGCGCTGATCTGAGGCACGCCCACGCCCGCGACAACTCGGGTGGTGCAGATTGAACCGGGACCGATGCCCACCTTCACGCCGTCGACACCCGCCTCGACGAGCGCGTCCACGGCCCCCGGCGTGGCGATGTTGCCCCCGATGATCTGCAGGCTGGGATACGCGGCTCGAATCGCACGCACGCTGTCGAGCACACCCTTGCTGTGACCGTGCGCGGTGTCCACGACGATGACGTCTACCGACTGCGCGACCAGGGCCTGGACCCGCTCCATCGTGTCTGCCGACGTTCCGACCGCCGCTCCGACCCGCAGGCGCCCCTTGCTGTCGCGAAGCGCGTCCGGTGTCGATGCGGCCTGCACGATGTCCTTGACCGTGATCAGGCCCAGCAGCGCCCCGTCCTCTCCGGTGACCAGAAGCTTCTCGATGCGGTGCTTGTGCAGCAGCCGGCGAGAATCCTCGAGCGAGGTGCCCTCGGGAACCGAGATCGGATCCTTGGTCATCACGTCGCGAACGAGTCGGCCTGTGCTGGTCTCAAAGCGAACATCCCGGCTGGTGAGGATGCCGATCGGGCGGTTGCCCTGCACGACCGGCAGGCCGGAGAAGCCGAACTTCCGCATCAGCTCCAGCGCTTCTTCGAGCTTGGCATCCGGACCGACCGTCACCGGATCGGCGACCATGCCGCTCTGCGCCTTCTTGACCAGCCGGACCTCGCCAGCCTGTTCGGCCGCGGTGAGATTCTTGTGCACGATCCCCAGCCCGCCATGACGCGCCATGCAGATTGCGGTCGCGGCCTCGGTCACCGTGTCCATCGCCGCGGAGAGCACCGGCATCCGCAGCGTGATGTCTCGGGTCAGCCGAGAGTGCAGCGTGACATCCGAGGGCAAGACCTCGGAGAAGCCAGGCTCGAGGAGCACGTCGTCGAAGGTGAGTGCTTCGCGGATGTCGGACGCGCTTCGCTCGGCCATGCGCGATGATAGGGAAATGGTCGCGGGCGCAACAGGGGTGCCGGCGCCGCAACGCTCACGCAGCCAGCGCGGGCCCAGGGACGCCCGGCTCAGCGCTTGCAGCGGGAGACAGCCCCCTGTGCCGCATTCAGGGCCCCTTGAGCCTCTGTGGCCTCTCGCAGCGTGCGCATCGCGGCCTTCGCGTCCTTGCACTGCCCGAGATCCGACAGCAGGCCGATGCGGCGGACTTGAGCAGAGATCAGGTGCGGAGCTCGCCGCAGGGCCTCATCCATCTTCTCCAGCGCGGGCTTCAGCTTGCCCTGCTTCGCCAGCGCGGTGCCCCACTCCAGCCAGACGACGGCCGAGTCCGGCGCGCGCTCGGACAGCGCGGCAAGCTTGGCCTCGGCTTCCTCCGAGCGATTGAGGCGCAGCATGGCCTGCGCCTGCCCGAGCTGGTAGCCGACATCCGTCGCGCTGATCGCCAGCGCGTTGTCAAAGGCCGCCAGCGCTGCGGCTCCGTCGCCAGCCTTGAGCGCGAGCCGCCCCAGCGCGGCTTGCACACGAGCATCTTGCGGCGCGCGCTGTGCAGCGGCCTCGAGCAGGGGCTTGGCTTCGTCGAGTCGATTTTGCTTGATGGACAGGTCCGCCAGCAGCAGCGCGACATCGAGGTCTTCTGCATCCAGCGTGTGGGCGGTCTGCAGGGCGGTCTGCGCCATGGACACCGACTCCGGTCCGCCGCGACCCAAGATCGCCAGCGCAAGATTGTAGTGCGTATCGGCGTGGTCGGGCTTGGCGGAGGCGGCCGCTTGCAGCGCCTCGATCGCCTGATCCCAAGCCTCGCGTTCGACGTACACCGCCCCTTTGGCGTGAAGCGCCCCGAAGAAATCCGGCTCGATCGCCAGCGTCGCATCCCACGCCGCGAGCGCTTCGTCGGTGCGCCCAAGCTTCCGCAAGGCGACGCCCTTCGAGAACAACAGCTCGTGGT
>CAYGTG010001055.1:0-3277 GCA_964352485.1 uncultured Nannocystaceae bacterium
CCTCAGATCCCGCCGCGGCGCCGGTCCTTCGCAGCCTCGCAGACAACGCGCTCGCGCCCACCTACGCCGAGTTCTCGAGCGCAGCCGATGCTCTGCTCGAGGCCGCGCAGCGCCACGAAGACGCGCTCGAATCCGGCGTCGACCCCGGACCAGCACGGGTTGCGCTCGACGAGGCGTACAGCGCCGCGGTCGTTGCGTGGCAGCGGGCCGAGTTGATGCAGCTGGGCCCCGCGGCGGGATCTGAGGGCGTGGGGGGCGAGTCGCTCCGGGACGAGGTTTACTCGTGGCCGTCGGTGAACCCCTGCCGAGTGGACCAGGAGCTGGTCTCGCAGGGCTATGGCGCTGCAGATTTTTTCGAGGCTCAACTCGTCAACGCGTACGGCTTCGATGCGCTGGAGTATCTGCTCTACGTCGAGGGCGAAGACAACGCATGTGCGCCTCAGCTCGAGATCAACACCGACGGCTCCTGGGCGGCGCTGAGTGAGGACGAACTCTCCGTGCGACGGGCGGAGTACGCGGTCGTCGTCGCCGGCGGGATCGCGACCACGGCGGGGACGCTGGCCGCGGCGTGGGCCCCAGGCGGCGCCTGGAATGCCGCGCTGGCGGACCCCGCGTCGGGGCCCTACGGGTCGGTGCAGACCGCGGTCGATGAGGTCCTTCGGGCGATGTTTTACGTGGACAAGGTGCTCAAGGACGCGAAGGTCGCGGGACCGGCCGGCATCTTGGGCTGCAGCGCCGAGATCTGCCTCGATGCGATCGAGTCGCCCTACGCCCAGCAGTCCGCCGCCTCCGCGGTCGCCAACCTCGAGGGCTTTGCGCGCCTGTACCACGGCGGCAGCGATCCTGCTGCCGGGACTGGGTTCGACGACATGCTGAGGGACGCCGGCGAGGTGGCACTGGCCGACGAACTCACCGCCGACATCGAGGTTGCGCTCGAAGCCTTGCGGGCCATCGATGGCTCCTTCGCCGAAGCCCTGACCGCGGACCCTGCCGCGCTCGATCGGGCGCATGCGGCCATCGTGGAGCTGACCGACGACCTCAAGGGCGAGCTGCCCACCGTCCTGCGGCTCAACATTCCTGCGGAGGCGGCAGGTGACGCCGATTGATGCCGGCTGGGCCCGGCTCACGCAGCTGGGTCAAGAGGTCGCGCATCATGTCGCAAGCCTCTTCTTTGATCCGTCGCAGCGCACCTATTGGGTGGGCTTGGTGCTCTCGCTGGTCATCGTCGCCGGCTGGAGCATTCGGCGGGGCAGGGCCGCGGTGCGCCCGGAGCATGTGTGGGGCGCTTCGGCCCGAGTCGACTACGGACTGATCTTGGTCCGGCCGCTCGTCTCGGCGGTCTTTGTCCTGCCCTGGACGTTGACGACGACCTCGGTGGCGATGGGCGTCTTCCGCGGTCTTCGTGGGATGTTTGGCCCCGTTGCGCTGGCCGCCGAGAGCCTTCCGACGTGGGCGCTCGCGGGTGCGTACACGGTCGCGCTGTTTGTGGCTTGGGACCTGAGCCGCTTCGCCCTTCATGCATGGATGCATCACAGCTCCATGCTCTGGCAGTTCCACCAGGTTCACCACTCGGCGGACACGCTGTCCCCGCTGACGCTGTATCGCGTCCACCCCGTGGAGAGCGCTCTGTACGCGCTGCGCGGGGTGGTGGTGACCGGGATCGTTTTGGGAGCGTTCACGTTCATCTTCGGGAGCGGGACGCTGCAGCTGGAGCTGCTGGGGGTCAACGCGTTGGGCTTCCTGTTCAGCGTGGTCTCCGGCAACCTCCGCCACAGCCACGTATGGTGGAGCTTCGGTCCGCGCGTGGAGCGTTGGTTGATCTCACCGGCCCAACACCAGCTTCACCACGGTTCGGGACGGGACGATGGCCGAGTCAACCTGGGGACGTGGCTCGCGCTGTGGGACCGGATCGCAGGCACCTGGGCCCAGGCTCGTCGCCCTCCCTGCGCATTCGGCCTGCCGCCGGCGGCGTGTAACCACCGCCCACACTCCTTGCTTTCGGCGCTCATCGACCCGGTGAGCGCGGCTTTGGGACGCCGCGGCGCGCCTGGCCCCCGCGATTCTTCTGCCACGCCTCTGCCTGCGGACATCGGATAAACCATGGATACGACTTCGATCGGTGCACTCCTTCAACAAGCGGGCTGGACGATGGCCCCTCTGTACGTCTGCTCGGTGCTCGCCATCATGGTGGCGTCGCGCAAGTTCTTGGATCTGCGGGCCGCAAACTTGAAGGACGAATCGTGGGTGCAACCGGTTCTCAACGCCCTCAGCGAGGGCGCGGCGATGCGAGCGGTCGAGCTGGCGCGCAAGAGCGGACATCCGGCGGGGCGGGTCGCAGCGTCCCTCGTCGAGGCGCTTCAGCACAACCCAGCGCAGGCCGAGGCCGAGGCGCACCGGGTGGGGATGGAAGAGGCGGCCGTGCTCGAGAAAAACCAGCGACCGTTGGCGCTGATCGCCGAGATCGCTCCGCTGCTCGGCCTGCTCGGCACGGTGGTCGGCATGGTCGAGCTGTTCGCAGGAATCTCCGAGCAGCAGGCCTCGGGCAGCATGGTGATGGCCGCGCTCTCGGGCGGCATCTGGAAAGCGCTGCTCACCACTGCGGCTGGGCTGAGCATCGCCGTGCCCACGCTCGCGGCACACGCCTACGTCTCGAGCCGCATTGATCGCTTTCGAATCCAGCTCACGTCGATCGTGCAGCGGGTGCGCTATGCCGCGACGCTGGAGACCAGCGACGGGGACGCGCCCTCGTGAAGCCCTTGGACTTCACCGCGCACAAGCGCGAGCAGCCGCGGGTGAACCTGTCGGCGCTGATCGACGTCGCCTTCATCCTGATCATCTTCATTGTGCTGACCGCGACCTACCGCGAGGATCGAGACATGGACGTGTCGCTGCCGCAGACCAGTCGCGTGCCGCAGAACGAAGCCGAAGGGCTGCACGTCGTGGTCCGGGCCGACGGCCAGGTCGAAATCGAAGGCGCCCTCTACCCGCGTGATGCGGTCTACGCCAAGCTCAAGGCGCTCACCGCTGAGCACGAGAGCGTGGTCTTGCTCGCCGATCGTCAAGCGGCGGTCGAAGCGGCCGTCGCCGTGCTGGCAGACGCACGTGCCGCCGGCTTCACGTCGGCCTCGATCGCGACCACGGAGAAGCGTACGCCTTGATCCTCCGGCGCCACGCGCTGCCGCTGGCGATCGCCATCGCGGCCCACGTCGCCCTTGTGGCGGTTCCGGTTTTCATGAAGGACGGCCCGCCGCCGCCGCCGCGGACCGTCGTGCACATC
>CAYGTG010001056.1:0-3273 GCA_964352485.1 uncultured Nannocystaceae bacterium
CTCCGACCCCCTCGGTCACCGAAACCCGGAACGGACTTCAGATCTGCGGTACTAGGCCGCCTCGCTCTTGGCGAGACCCGGCGCCACGCTGACCCGGTTGCGGCCCTCTTCCTTCGCCACGTACAGCGCCTGGTCCGCTCGGCCAAACAGGCTCTCGGAGCTCTCGCCGCCCCGGGTGGTGGCAACACCGAAGCTCGCCGTGACCTTGCATGTCTGTGGGACGTCCTCGGTCACCTCGGTCGCCTCCAGGCGGGCGCGAACGCGCTCGGCGACGATGAGTGCCCCGGCTTCGTCGGTGTCGGGCAGCAGCAGGGTGAACTCCTCGCCGCCATAGCGGGCCGGGATGTCATCTCCGCGGACGAGGTCCCGCAGGAGCGCACCCAGAACCCGGAGCACCGTATCTCCGGCAGCGTGCCCCATCGTGTCGTTGAAGCTCTTGAAGTCGTCGACGTCGACCATCACCAGGCTGAGCGGACGTTCGGACCGGTTCGTCACCGTGAGCTGATAGTCGACGCTCCCCTGCAAGGCCCGGCGGTTTGGGAGTCCGGTGAGCTCGTCGGTGTTGGCGAGACCAGAGAGTAGGTCGTTCGCCACGCGAAGCTGAGTCTCGAGCTCGGCTTTTTCGGCGAGGGCGCGCTCGAGATCTTTGACGATGACCTCGTACTCGGCGTTGAGCTCGATGAGCTGCTCATACGCGTTGTCCGTGATCTCGTCGATGGTCTGCTGGTGTGGCAGCTGGCGCTGGAAAGCCTCCGCGGTCTCCTGAACCTCGACCGGCGTGCGCGCGAGGATGTCCTCGACCACTTCGACGGAGAACCCGAGCTTGGCTCCGGACTGAATCAGCAGTGCTCGGTCTCGCTCCACCAGGGCGGAGTCGAACAGCGCAGCAACGCGCTCTGCCAGCCAGGTTGCACGCTCGAGAGGACTCTCTCCCGGCTCGTCGTGGTGGTGCGCCTCGATCGCCGCAATGGTCGCTTCGGGCAGAAGACACTCATGGGCCATCTTGCCCGACAGCTCGGCGTGCGGCGTGAGACCAAGCACCCTCTCCCGGACCGAGCGACTCGGGCTTGCCATGCTGGACAGGTCGGCCGCGAGCTTCGCATCCGTCTTCGCCAGCGTCATCAAGCCCACGTCGAGCAGCAGCCCCGCGGTGAAGAACTCGTGCACTTCCTTGACCCCGAGGTGCTCCGCGATCAAGCGACACGCCGTTCCTCTTCGGATCGACTGCTCGAGGAGCCGCTCCCCGTAGGGCGTCTGCGGTGCGAGGTCGCTGACCAGCAGACCCAAGGCGAGGTTGCGGATACTTCGAAGTCCAAGGACGGAGACCGCCTGCCGCACATCACAGAGCCGCCGCGAGAGCGCAAAGGCAGAGCTGTTCGCAAGCGACAGGATACGCAGCCCGAGGACAGGATCGATGGAAACGACGCGCGCCAGCGCGTCCATGTCACAGTCGGGATCCGAGGTCAGCTGGACGATCTTCGCGACGGAGCCGACCGAAGGAGAGGCGCCGGACTTGCCGGGACGTCTCTTGCGCTTGTTTGCCGGCTTCCGAAAAGGAGGGCTCATGACTCGGGTTTCGTCCTGGCGGCCGGACAGTTTAGGTTCATCCCGGAACGGTCCCGGTTCGGGGCGCCAGGGAAATACCGGGCTGCTCCTCGCCCGAGGATCACCCCTCAAGACACCGAGACGGGCGGCCGATACGGAGAGTGTCGTGACGCACCTGATGCTGTCCAACCCATCCACCGAGCTTTGCTACGTACGCGTCTGTTTTGCAGGCGAGTCCACCGAGCCTTGGATGACCCTCTACGAGATCGATGCAGCCGGCTGGGTCCGTCGACATGTGCAAGTCCACGCCGAGGGTTGTCGCTTCTCTCCGGAGGATATTTTGATGTGCAGCCCCGTCAACACCGAGTCCATGCTCACGCACCCCTCGGCTGAGATCATCGAAAAAGACATGTTCGAGCTGCTGTGGGGCGAGCTCGAACCGGACCGAGACTTCTTGTTGCGAGTCCCCAACCCAGATCTGATCTGGGAAGGCCACACGCGTCTGGCCGGCGAGAAACTGCGCCTGATGTGGAATGCCGACGGGATCGCGGTGGGCGGATGGTCCCCGGTCCCTGGCTTTGAATCACTGTTCGTCCACGGCGATGCCGACGACGCGCGACGCGTCTGCTGTGCAGTCTTCATCGACCGCCCCGTTCGGTGGATCGCGATGAACGACCTCCTCGCCGCGTGAGGCGTCGGGATCAAAAATCCGCGACGGCTTCGATGCCGAAGATGTCGTTGGCGAGCTGGTTGCGAGCCCCGCCATCTTCTCGTGCAAAGGTGTACTCGGCCTTGAGCGTGAACCGGGGAAGCACCGGGAAGCGGAACCCTACGGTGTGAGACTGAAACGCCGACTCGCGTCTCGTAGAGCTCAGGTCGGAGACGAGATCGATGTCGGCCGGATTGCCATCGGAATCCACGCCCCGCACGACGCCGGGGACCTCGACGTCTGGGTCGGCTTGGTCGAAGCGGTACTGAAGAATGAGCCCGGGAAGACGGGTCTTCTTGCGCCGAAAAAGCGGCTGCGCGATCTGAGCGTAACCGCCACGCATGCGGCGATCGGTCAGCGTGGGCGCGGCTCGCTCGACGGCGTCATCGCGTCCGAAGACGAACTCCCCGCGAAGCATCGGCAGCGGGACCTTGCTCTCGAACATCTCCTCGAAGTTGAGCTCGAGGTGAGAGCCGGCGCGCCACGACGGCGCCTGCTTGGCATCGGCCGATGACTCACCGGGGCCGGGCGAAAAGTCGCCTGCGGGGTGGGTCCCCCACACAAACGAGCCGCCAAGGTTGATCGACCCGATCGGGAAAATCTGAACCCGGGCCACCACGGACTTGCTTGCGTTGTTGTCGGGGAGAATCAGACCGCCGGGCGCGTTGATCCGCGCGGTCCCGGTCTGCCGCATCCCAAGCTCTTCGACCTCTCCGTCTCGCAGCACCCGCTCGCAGCTGGGGACCAGCGTGGGGTCTGCGAAGAGCGTGTCGAGGAAGCGGCTCTGGCTGCACGCGTCACCGTTGACGACGCCGAGGTCGATCTCGATCGGCCGGATCGGCGACTCGCTGCGGAACGTCGGCTTCCACTTCAGGGAAGCACCAACATCCGACCACGTCCCTGGGTAGACGCGATTGTTCGTCATCGCGAGCGGGCGGGTTATGAACCAGTTTACCGGCGCGGCGTGGTCTTCGTCCTCGAGGCCAAACGGCACGATGAAGACGCCCGCGGTGATCTTG
>CAYGTG010001057.1:0-540 GCA_964352485.1 uncultured Nannocystaceae bacterium
AGCTTCCCGAGCCCTTTGTCGCGTTCGGGATCACGCTGAGCCTGCATCATCCCTACAAGAGCTTCCCGAAATCCTTGGCCGAACTCGACGTCGGGAAGCGACAGGGGTCGTGGGTCGGAAACTACATGCAGGCGATGAACCACTTTGATCGCGCGCTCGCGGCATGGTTCGGCGACATGGAGGCGCGCGGGCAGCTCGATCACACGGTGGTGGTGGTCTACGGGGACCACGTCACCGGGATGGACCTCGACGAGGACGTGGCGGAGCTCGCGGGCGTTTCGGACGAACGCTACGCGCAGATGCGGATGCACCGGGTTCCGGCGTTCGTCTGGATTCCGGGCGAAGGCATGCACGGCCGACGGTCGATGGTCGGGGGGCAGATCGACCTTGGCGTCACGGCGCTGCATCTGCTTGGCGTCGATCCGCCGGCCGCGGCAGTGGGCACACCGCTGGTGGGCGAAGGGCCGGGCTTCGTCGCGCTTCCCACCGGCGGGGCGGTGGCCGAAGACCAGATGCTCGTACGGCGTGGCGTGTCCACTC
>CAYGTG010001057.1:550-3270 GCA_964352485.1 uncultured Nannocystaceae bacterium
GGTGCACCCCGTGCGGAGTGCGACGCGCTCGAGCAGCGCGCCCTCGACCAACTCGACCTTGCGCGGCGGGTCCTCGACCACGACCTCTACCGCGACGCCGAGGCGGCCCGTTGATCTCCCGGACTTGGCTTCTTCGCCTGCTGCTCGCGGCGGTCTTCGTCGCCCTGCGGCTGAAGTTCAATCGCGAGTACGAGGGCGCGCCGTGGGAAGCGCTGGTCGCTGGGACCGTGAAGCTTCCGTTCGGGCACCGGGTGCTGGTGCCTTGGCTGGTCCGCCCGTTCGTGGACGCCGGCGTCTCCATTCGGGCAGCGTTTGCCACGACCGAGTGGCTCGCCGTCATCGCGGCGCTCGGTGGGATGGACGCGGCGCTGAGGCGGTTCGTCGACGAGCGATTCGCCCGCGTGGGCGCGTGCGCATTCGCGGCAGTCCTGGGCCTGGTCTTCCTGCTTCCGTTTCGCTGGCCGATCTTCTATCCGTGGGACACTCCGGCCATCGCGTGCATCGCGTGGGGGGTTGCCCTCGCCCACCGCCGACGGCACGGCCCCTTGTTGCTGCTCGCGATCGTGGCGGCCCTCAACCGAGAGTCGGCGATCTTGCTCCCTTTCATCACGCTTGCGCTCCTGGCCGGTTCGGATCACCGCCGCGAAGCGATTCGAAGCGCATCCCTTCAGCTTGCGGGCGTGGTGCTGGTTCGTCTGGCGATCTCGGTGGTGATCCCCACGAACGAGGGCGGGGCGGTCGACCTCCGCATCGCCGGCATGTGGCGCATCGATCACAACCTGCAGTGGCTTGCGGATCCGATGCACGCGTTGCCCATCTTGGGTGCGTTCTCGCTGCTTCCCGTGCTGTGGATCGTCGTCCGATCGGACATCCCCGCTGCGCTTCGACGACTGGAGTGGGTCATCATCCCGGCGGCGGCTGGGCTCATGGTGCTCGCCAACCTGTACGAGCCCCGAGCTTGGGGCGAGCCACTGACGCTGTTGTTTATCGGCACGGCTGTGGGCGTGGTCCGCTGGGCGCAAGGGGTGGAGCCGGCGCAGGATGAGTCCTCGCGCCTGCAGCGTTGGGCATCGGGGGCGCTGCTGCTCGCCGTGCTGCTCGCGGGGCTGATCTGGCGGCTGCTGTAGTCCCCCGGGTGCCTTGGGCTACGCCGGATCTGGGGATCACGGGTTCGAGCATCGACGCATGTTTGGACCGTCTGAACCGCGCGCAGGCATGTCTGGCCGCGGTCTCCACGTGATAGCGTGAGTCGTGCGGACACTTTGCTTCGGGCTCTCGGCCGCGCTCTTCGCCTTCGGCTGCGAGTCCGACCCGATGCTCGATGAGGAGAGCGAGTCGTCCGGCTCACCCGAGCCCCGAGCCCCGCGCGAGTGCATCGCGCCCGATGGGCTAGGGAGCCCTACGACGGTGGAGCAGGCGGTCGCCTTGATCAACGCGTTGCCCAAGCCGACCTCTCTGCCGTGCTTTCTCGAGAGTCTGGACCGACCCCTGCAGATTGCAGCGACGAGCAGCGACCGCAGCGCGCAGCCTTCGTCGGGCGATGAAAATCCGCGACTGTTCATCACCCAGGACGCGATGGTCTTGTCGGTCTTGTCCGAGGGCCCCGGCTCCGACCGGCTGGAGTTCGCCATCGATGTTGGAGACGGTCTCTCGGTTAAAGGCGAGCTGGCGTTTCCGATCGAGGTTGAGATTGAGGCGTTCGAGCCCTACGTCCAGATCCTCCGCAACCCGGGCACGAGCTGCGGCGCATGCCACGACCTCGAGCAACACTGGGAGACGGTCGGCGAGGTCCCGGTGTTCGCCTCCGAGGCGCTGCAATACCCCGCAGAAGATGACGTTTCGCCCGCGTACGTTGGCGCCCTCGCGCAAGGCTGCGATGCCGACGCGACGCCGCAGCGGTGCGCGATGCTCACGGCGGTGTTCGCCCACGGGTCGGTGGTGCCGCAGCGGTTGCCAGAGCTGATCCGAATCTGCCGGTTGATCGAGTGATGATTTGAGCTCGAAGTCGACGAGGTGGGGCAGGCTCAAAAGCGGGCGCGAAGTCCCAGGCCGACGCCCCATGAGCGCGGCAGGCTGTCACTGACGGCGGTGCCGCCGGAGGCAGAGGCTGCCGAGTCGAGGAATGCGACCGGGAGCGTCTGGTCTCGCTGCGGGTGGTCGAGACGCGCGATCGGGTAGTTGGTGAACGTGTAGTCGAACTGCACGATCGCCGCGAGGTGCTCGCTGATCTGAACGCCGCCGCCGAGCTGAAGCGGTACGTCGATCCCGTGGAATCGCAGGCTGACGTCGCCCACCGCGGTGTCGTAGTCCGCGAGGAAGGTGGAGTAGCCCAAGCCGGCGCCGACGTAGGCGATGCCTCGGCCGCGCGGAATGAGATGCACCCGAAGGGCCGGTCCGACCCGCGCAGTGCGAAGGCGTGCGGATTGAACCTGCAGCGCAAACGGGTTGAACCCGAGCGGGTTTCCCATGGTGTTGGCGGCGGCCTGAAGCTGCGCCGGCTCGATGCCATAGAGGCGAAGAACGTTGGTGTTGGCCTCGACGCTGGCCGCGTAGGTGCCCCAGCCGCCAGAGATGCCGAGGTCGACCCAGCCGCGGATGTTGCCACCGACGAATCCATCGAGTCGTAGGCCCGGGGATGCGCGGTGGCTGTCGGTGCAAAGAGAGCGATGGCAGCCGGCGACCCCAACGCGAGCGTCGAGCACAAACCCGTGATGCGGCAG
>CAYGTG010001058.1:0-3269 GCA_964352485.1 uncultured Nannocystaceae bacterium
CGGGCAAGATGACCCGCTCGGCCACCATGTCCCTCGTCGTCCAAGACGACGAAGCCGAGCACGCCGCAAACATCGTCAAGATCGCAGAGCTTCGCAATCACGCGGTGGACCTGTTGGCCGCCCGGATGACCACCCGCGCATTCGAGGACGCACCGACCGACATCGCGGGGTTGGTTGTCCCCTTGCAGGTTCAAGCCGCCGGCGCCCGAGAGCTGCTCGGTGGCAGCGGCCAACTGCTGGCGATGCTCGCCCTCGCAATCGACTCTTTGAGCGTCGATACGCTCACCCACGAGCGCGACGTCGCAATCCTTACCAAGGTCCACGGGCGTCTCAAGGCGTTGCACGAAAGCGAGTTGAAGCTCCACGTCAAGATGCCCACCGGGCTCGCCCGCCGTGACCCCGACGCGACCAACCTCGCGCTCGAAAAACTCGGCAAGCACAACGACGAAGAGATCACGCAGCTGGAGGACGAGATCATTCGCATCGACGATCTGGTCGATGGCCAGGTGATCGAGCGCCTCGAAGCCCTGGTCGCCCGCCTCGAAGCGACCCAACGCAAGCTCGTCGACCTCCTCGAACAGCTCAAAGCAGGCGATTCCTCGGCGCGGGCTCAGATCGAGCAACTCGAGCAGCGAAGGCGAGATGATCTGCGGCGCATCGCGGAGGCGCGCGCCATGCTTCGCGAAGAGCTCGACCCTGAGTTCATGAACCTCGATGCGTTTGAAGCGCTCGAGGACATGAAGAAGCAAGAACAGCTCTCGGAGATGCTCCGCCAAGGCAAGACCGACGAAGCCCTCGAGGCCGCGAAGGGACAGCTCGGCGAAGTCCAGCAGCTGCGGGATGCCGTGCAGGAAAAGCTTGGCCAACCGCAGGGCGACGCGCCCGCGCTCTCCGAGGAGGAGCGCCAGCGCATGGAGCTGCTGCGCGAGCTGAGCCGACTGCAGGACGAGGAGTCCAGCGTTCGCAGCAAGACTCGAGAGCTCGAAGAAGCCTACCGCTCCAAGGTCCAGACGCAGCCCGCCGACGAGGGCGACCGCAAGGACGCCGGGAAACAGGCGCAGGGGCTGCGGGAGTCGCTCGAAGAGATCAACGACGCTCGCCTGGGCCGGGACGCGCGGCGGGGACTCGAAGACGCCCGGGCGGCCCTCGAACGTCTCGAAGACATCGCGCAGCGCGAGGACGCGACGCAACTTCAGCTCGATGACGCCGCCCGAGCGGCGGCACAGGGCTTGAATCGAGCCGCGGCCGGCTCGGAGGTCAGCGAACGCGAGGGCAAGGCGCTGAAGAAGGCAGGCAAGAAAGCCCAAGCCCTGCGCGCGGAGACGAAACAACCCCTTCCCGGCGCCTCCGACGTGCTCGATGCCGCCCAGCAGGCCAAGCTCGAGGAGCTGGAGGGACGGCAGCAGGGGCTGCGCACTCGAGCGTCCACGCTCATGGAATCGGACAACGCCAAGCTGCTGCCCAAGGAAGGCCGCGGCGCCATGCGTGACGCGGACGGATCGATGCAGCGCAGCGCCGACGCGCTTGGGAAGGACGGCACCGAGCGAGCCCTCGACGCGCAAAACGGGGCCTGGAACGCACTCCAGCGGGCCATCGACAGCTTGCGTCAGGGACCGCCACCGCCTCCTCCACAAGGCGGGTCGCAGGACGCAAGCACCGAGGCCGAACGCGACCGCAGTCTGCGAGACGCGCTCATGGAAGCGATGAAAGAGAAGTCCCCCGACGGATACGACGCGCCGGTGAAGCGCTACTACGAGGAGTTGCTCCGATGATGCGCACACGAACGCTTCGCACCCTTCGCACGACGCTCGCCGGGTCCTTCGTGGCTGCCCTCGCCTTTCTTCCGTCGATGTCGGCGCACGCGACCCTCGGCCCTGCGGTGAGCAGCCCAGCATTCATCGCCGCGCGGCCTCTGGCGCTGCTGGCCTCCGGCGCGCTGGACGACGTTGACGCCGCCCTGCTGGCGTGGGACCTGCCTGCGGCGCGGGCCGCCATGAAGCGGGCACCGGACACCCCCGAAGCCAAGGTGAAGCGCGGCGTCGTCAAGCTGTACGAGGCCGAGTACGCCGAGGCAGAGGCCCTGCTCGCCGAGGTCATCGCCGCCGGCACGTTGCCCGAGGGCAGCGCTGCCCTCGAAGAGGCCACGCACTACCTCGGCCTTTCCCGCGGGGCTCAAACCGCCCTCGATCAGGCGATTGTCATTCGCAGCGAGGACGGCAACTTCGAGGCCGTGTTCGCCAGCGACGAGGACGCTCTGCTCGCGCCGTATCTCTTCGACGCCATGAAGGACGCCCGAGAACGCATCGGGGCGATCATCGGCGTCGTACCGGCCCACACGGTTCGGTTCGAGTTCCTCGACTTGGCCACGAAGCTCGCGCTGGTCACCCCATTGTCGGTCGAGAACATCCGCACCACGGGCACCGTGGGGGTGACCAAGTACCGGCGCGTCATGATGATCTCCCCGCGCATCATGGTCTACGGCTACGGGTGGCTCGACACCGCCGTCCACGAATACGTCCACTACGTCTTGACGATGCGGACGGACAACCTCGCGCCGGTCTGGCTTCAAGAGGGGCTCGCCAAGCTCCTCGAGACGCGTTGGCGGCGGACCGATCCCGCACCGCTGAGTCCCACCATGGCCTACCGGCTTCACCGGGCGATCGTCGACGACGACCTTGTGACACTGTCCGAGATGTACCCCTCGGTGGCGATGCTCCCCAGCGCGGAACGGGCGGCCCTGGCCTACGCCGAGGTCGAGACGATGCTGGGCCTGCTTCACGAACGCAAAGGCAACGAGGGTCTCGCGCGCCTGCTCGACAAGGTTGCCGCGGGCGACGACGCCGAGGCAGCCCTGGCGTACGCGTGGGGCGACGACTTCGAAGCGTTCATGTCCGAGTGGAAGCGCGTCACCAAAGCGCGGACGTCCGGAGGCGAGGACGGTGAGCTCGCCATCCCCGAGTTCAAGGACGGAAAGCCCGCGCCCGAGCAGTTTGGCGACGTGTTCTCCGAGCTCGGGGGCGGCGTCGCGAGGCAGCACGCGCGCCTGGGTTCCCTGTTGCAGGCACGCGATCATGACCACGCGGCCGCGGCCCAGTACGAAAAAGCCCGCAGCGCCGACAAGCGGGCGCGTAAGGACCCAACCCTCGCGAAGCGACTGGGCCAGCTGTATGTCGACCTTGAGCGATTCGCCGAGGCGGTCCCTCTGCTGGACATCGCCGCAGCCCCGTCTTGATCTCCGCTGCGCAGCTTGGCGCGACCCTGGGCGGCTG
>CAYGTG010001059.1:0-3263 GCA_964352485.1 uncultured Nannocystaceae bacterium
CCAAACCCTCGTCCGTCGAAGTAGTAGGGCATCGGGAAGTAGGTCGTGTGCTCGTTGCCGTTGATCGGCAACAGCGGGAGCTGTGGATCCCGGCCGATGCCCTGTTCGGTGACCCACAACCGAAAAGCCTCGCCGCGCTGGTCGGTCGCCCCGTACTGCTCTCCGAACCCATGAAAGCTCGCGCCCTCGTCGCAGTCCAGCGGCACCGCCACCGCGTCGAAGTCGTTGGTCGTGGTCGTACGCAGACGCAACGAACGCATCGGGTCCTGCACCGAGACTTCGAGCGTGAAGGCCTCGCCCTCCGCATCGACCCACGTCAGGACCACCGTATCGTCCACCATCGACGCTCCCGTGAAGTCGTCGAAGGCCACCGTGCTCTCGTCGGAACGCCCGACCGTCCACAGCCCGATGCCTCCGCCGTAGATCTCCGAGAACCGCCGCCCGTGGGGCCCCGGCATCCCACGCAGGCCAAAGACGCGCCGCTGCTCGCGGAATAGACCCAGCCCGCCCTCGTCTGAGACCCGAACCTCCGTCCCGTCCGAGAGCATGAAGACAGTGTCGCCATCCGCCTCGGTGCCCGACGAGCTTCCGCCCGAGGTCCCCGGTGTCGAAGTCGACGAGCCCGTGCTCGTGCCTGTCGTTCCAACTCCGCCACTGTCGCCCCCAACCGCGGGCGCGTCGTCACCACAGCTGCTGCAAGACAAGGCGAGCGTGATGAGAGCTGGCGAGAGTCGCACCCCAGAAGGTTGGCACGATCACCGCGTGGGGTCACCCGCGAGCGCGAGTACACTGGTGCTCGCAATGACATCGGGGTACTGCGGGCGGCTACGCCAACCGCGACGACGACGCCCGCTTCTCCTTGTACGAATTGGGCATCGCCGTGCGCTTTTCGACCCGAAGCTGGCGTCTCGGAAGTGGGCGCTGAACGACCGGGTGCAAGCGCCGTTTCAGTCAGATCGCCCGCGGACGTTTTCTAGAGCGCGTTTCGGATCGCTCGGTCGACCGCAGGCGGAGGAGACGTGGCGAGGGTTTCCTGCAATGCGTCGGTGGCTTCGGGCACGTCCGCAAGCACCTGGGCAGCGGCAGTCGCAACCGGGACGTCGCTGCTTTGCAGGCCTTCAATCGCGAGCGTCCGCAAGTCTGCACGCTGGCTGAGATCCCAACCTTGCAAGGCGCGAACGGCCGCGGACTTGATCGTCGCGGATGTGTCCGAGGACGAGAGGGCGTCGCGAACGACCGCCTCCGAAGCCTCGTTGGGAAACATCTCCAGGGATGCGAGTGCCCGAGCCCGAACCACCGCCGCGTCGTCGTGCTGGGCCAGCCACCGCACGGCATCTTCGCCTCCGGGGTGAGCCTCAATGGTCTTGCGGCTGGGCAGGTCCTCGATGTGGCGGGCGCTGTACAGCGAGCGCAGGGCCGCGCGCGCCTCGGCAGGGTCGACCGCTTCGCTGCCGAGGTTGCCCTCCTCTTCAGTGGAGGCCGGAGTCTCGGCGCGCCGCTGCTGGACGGGCGCTCCGTCTTGGGGTGGTGTCGAGCCGCGCTCGGCATCACACGCCGCAAGCGTGATGCATAGGGAGGACGAAGCCAGCAGAAGGATGGGAAGGCGTTGGATCGGTGACATTCGTGGTTCCTATTGGGAGACGGGGCTGAAAAAGAGGACGTCGGATTGTGCGGGGCTCATCAGGTCTTGCGAGAAGCTGGCGGCGGTCCAGAACATGACGTTCTGCCCGTCGGGGCACTCCTCGGCAGCGAGCTGACCGTCGCGGTTGGTGTCCATCTCGAGGGTGCATTCGGCCGTGTCCGGGACCACGTCGTGGGTGCCTCCATCGGCCTCCGTGGTGTGAAACAAGCCGAGCTGATGTCCGAGTTCGTGGGCGATCGTCTCGCCCATGAGCGTCGTGTTGAGGACACCTTCGGTGGTTCGGTGAGAGTCCAGTGCAATCACGACCCCGGAGCCCGCCGTTTGCGGCACGCCGTTGGGCCCGGGGATGCCCGCTGCAATTCCCAGAACGCCCGCAGCATCCGTGAAGTCGTCAATGAAGAACACGTTCATCGCCGAGCCGGGCCCTGCGATGGGAGAACTCCGGAGTCGCTGGATCTCGGGACCTTCGGTGGGAATGAACGTCCCATCGTCGGTTGGAAGGTCGATGTAGCTGATCTCCGCGAGCGTGCCGGCGTCGTTGTCGACGTAGAGACTGTCCGCGCCGACGAGTGCAGCCTCGACCTCCTCGACAGAGATCTGGACGTCCCCGACGCGGATCGCATTGATCGTGAAGCGTCCGGTCGCCGCAAACGGATCTCCGCGGCGGGTCGCGACGTGAACGAGCGCAGTTTCTCCAGCTTGATCGCCTTCGACGAGCGGAAGAATGGCCAGGCAGCCCGGCGTGGGATACGTGTCCGGGCTCAACGGGAGGGTGAGGTTGGCGGTGACGCCGGGCTGATGCGCCAGCGGCAACTGGCCGAGACCGGTTGCGCCTTCGGCCAACGCATCGATCAGCAATACGCCATCGTTGGCAGCACCGGCGAGCAGGACGGGTTGCACCTGAGCCTCGACCACGAGTGAGAACGAGATGATGTCGTCGGGAAGCGCCAAGTACAGCGGCGAAGACACCGTTCCTTCACAGCTCTCGTCGTACGTCGCCCATTCGAACTCGAACGTCTCAACGGTTAGGCTGTCTGCGACGCCGAGCACGGGGAGGTCGCTGGGACAGTCGACAAGCAGCTCGACGCCGGGAAGTTCGCATTCTGCTGCGACGCCTCCGGTCGTCGTTCCGCCACTGGTCTCCTCGCCGGTCCCAACCGGTGTCGTGCTGGAGCTCGGATCCGCATCGCCGCCCGTGCCTGGCGTGCTGCCGGTGGTCCCAGTCGACCCAGATTCGCCCTGGGTCGAACCAGAGTCCGAATCGGAATCGGCTGGGGCGCACGCTGCCGCCAGCCACAGAGTGGCTACCAAAATAGAGGTCTTCGGTTTCATGTGAACTCGCGGGGCTCGGCTCTGCCGTGAAACACAGCCACCCAAAGCGAGGACACCGACCGCGCGAGATGTCGCAGGGCTCGGCGATTTTTTTTTCCGAAGAACGACGAATTCGGGCTCAGTCCGGGTCGTCGGCAAGCCCCGAGAAGCTGACGCTGAGCTGCGTATGGAGCAGGCGTTCGACCATCTGCGCTTCGACCGTGTCCAGGGAGAGCACTGCCTGCAGCCGGGCCCGAGCGCCGAACTGCAGGCCCTGACGGCCCCGGAGCATCCAGCGTGCGCCGGTCGA
>CAYGTG010001060.1:0-3262 GCA_964352485.1 uncultured Nannocystaceae bacterium
GTCAACGAGATCGGGCCCACCCCCGGCACCGGACCCCTCGTTCCCCTCAAGCCATTGATCGGTCAGAGCATCGAAGGGGTCTCCCCGATCATCTTCGACCTGTCCAACTTCGGCGCGTTCAACATCCGCTACCGCATTCGCTTCAACAACGAGGACGCGGTGACCAGTGCAGGCCTCTCCTACGACGCCGCGCTCGCCACCCTCTTCGCCATGTCCTCCATTCCCGGGGATCAGCCGATCACCGGCCCGGACATCGCGACCGCGTACGCCTCACTGATGGATCCCGACGGCACCACAGTCTCCTTCAGCGGCGCGACCCTTGCCTTCATCACCACGGCCCGCAACGCGATGGCTGTCGCTGGTGGAAGCGTCGATCTCGAGGGCGTGTCGGGGGCGCTGACCTGGGATGCCGCCGGTGACATTCGAACAGGCCTCCTCGGATGGCGGCTCGCCGATACTGACGCCGACCCGATGGTGTTCGCTCCGTTGCTCAACGCGACCCGCACCTACGTGCTCGACGACGCTCCGTCGGCCGAGGGCACGTGGCAAGAGGGCGCAGACCTCTAGCAGGCATCCGTCCAGGGCCCTTGCCCCCGGGCCGCCACCACCGCACCTCGCTGCGCGGGCCGTGCGGCTTGGACCGGGCCCATGCGGCATTGCGTGGGCGTCTGTGAGCGTGTCGCCGGCAATGCATGGCGCGCCAGGGCGCGTGCGCTATTCACGCGTCGGTTTTCTTGCATCGAGGCGGGTGTTCGTTCGAACATCTCGCCTCCGCCATGCCCAGCGACGAGCACAGCGACGACGAGCTGCCCACGGACACCTCCTGCGAGGATGTCCACGCGGCCGACGATGAACCGTACTCGGACGACAGCCCCGCTGAGACGTTCTCCGACGAGAATGCAGCCGAGTCCGTCACCGCCCAGCGTGTCGAGCCCCGCTCCAAGATCGGCTTGGTCATGTTCGCCTCGGCCGGCGCCCTGTGGGGCCTGTTCGGCGTGATGCGGTGCGACGCGGAAGAGTCCACCGAGCCCCCGAGCGCCGCGGTGACAAACGCGGAGCCCGAGTCGGCCGACGAACTTCCCTCGGTTCGCGACAACCCCGACCCCGCGGATGCAGACCCTGACTCTGCACCCGAGCCGGCGGCGGAGACCCCGGACCCTCGCGAGCGACCGATCGCAGACGACACCCCCGCGGAGCCGCCCATCGCGGCCGGAGACTTCGACCCACGGCCCGATCCCGCTTCGTGGGCCCGCGATTTCAAGGCACCGAGCACCGTCAAGTACACGGTCCGCCGAGGCGGCACGCTGGAGAACGTCGCCAACCTCTACAAGATTTTCCACCACGAGATCACCGAGCTCAACCCGGGGGTTGGCCTGAAGAAAGACCTCCCGCCCAAGAGCGCGGTGGTGGTCTACAAGGCCAGCGACGAGGCCCAGAGCCAGTCGATCGGCGGCCCCAGCAGCGGCAAGCTCGCCGGCGGTGTCCCCATGGTGGATGGCCCGGGACGGATGATGAAGATGATCGGATGGAAGTCGTTTGCCACGGCAAACACCGTCGCGATCCTCGACAAGGCGCTGCGCCAGTGGGCCGCGCAGGGGCACAAGCAGCCGGTGCTCGTCGGAAACATGTCCAGCCGCAACGGCGGCAGGCTCGCCCCCCATTCCACGCATCAGTCCGGCCGTGACGTCGACCTGGGCTACCCCCAGAAGCTACCGGCGGGCGAGGAGCTGAACTGGCGGGTCATGAACAGCAAGAACCTCGACGCCAAGGAGTGCTGGGCGCTCATGCAGACGCTCGTGCAGACCGGGCAAATCGAGGTGATCTACGTGGACCGCGAGATTCAGAAGCTGCTGCACGACTACGCGGTGGCGAACAACCCGATGTCGAAGGCGACGCTGAAGCGGTGGATGGAGTACCCCGCGCCCACAGGGTCGGGTAACCCCGTCATCCAGCACGTCAAAGGCCACGCGGACCACATGCACGCGCGTTTCAAGTGCCAGCCGCACGAGACGCAGTGCAAGTCTCGGCAGCGATGAGCGCCGCGCCGAGCCGCGCCTGATACGATGCTCGCGTGGCTCGCGGGCGTTGGCAGTGTTCGCTCATGCTCGCGGTGCTCGGCGGGTGTGGAGACGACACCGATGCTTCGAGCGAGCCGGAAGGAACGACCGGGTTGCTGCCCTCGGGCAGCGGCGACTCCAGCTCGGGACCCGGCCGCGACCCGGGCACGACGTCCCCACAGGATGGTTCCAGCACGGGGCTGTCGTCGGGCAGCGCCGCCGATGAAAGCGGCGGCGGGGACTCGACCGGCATCGATCCGCCGGCCCCCCAAGGGCCCATCCGGTATCCGGCCGGGCGCGTCCACTCGCCGGTGACGGCCTACGTGGCCGATCGGTGGCGGGCCTACGCCGAGACCTCGGTCGAACCGTTCGAGGATGTATTCTTCAAGGCCGGAGCGTCGAGCACGGTCAGCCCGAACACGCTGTTCTGCTTCGAAACGGACGACTCGACCGACCTGGGTCGCCATGGGGCGCTGGCTGAGGCGCTGGCTTACTTTCGAGGCGGCGACGCGGGCGGCACGAGCCCGTTTGCGCGAAGCAGCCTGGCGGCGGAGTCGGGTCGCAGCGCGGCGTGGGTCACAGGCGGCGACCCGTCGCCGTTCGAACAGGAGTGGGCGGCGATCGCCCCGCGGTTCGGGCTGCTGCACTACGGCACCAACGACATGAACCTGGGCGCGACCTACGGCAGCGCGATGGTCCCGTTTCACGAGGCGATGATGGAGATCATCGATGACGCGCTCTCCCGCGGGACCGTGCCGGTGCTCTTCGGCATCACGCGGCGAGGGGACAGTCCCGCCGCGGATCTCTGGGTCGAGTCCTACAACGCGCTGATCCGCGGGATGGCGCAGAGCCGTCAACTCCCGTTCGTCGACCTCTACGAAGCGATCGATCCCCTGCCCGAGCACGGGCTCAGCGGCGATGGGCTTCATCTGCAAGCGTTCGGCGACGGGGCGTGCCGGCTCACCGAAGAAGGGCTGATGTGGGGGTACAACATGCGCAACCTCGTGGCCCTGGAGGGGCTCGACCGCGCGATGGCGGTCGTGGTCGACGACGCGGAGCAGCTCGATGAAGAGGCGCCGTTGTTTGTCGGCGATGGCACACCTGGCGACCCGCTGCGCATCGACGACTTCCCCTTCGCCCACGCCGGGGACACCAGCCAAGCGCGCACGCAGTCGATCGACGCCTACCCGCCGTGCGACGACGCC
>CAYGTG010001061.1:0-3260 GCA_964352485.1 uncultured Nannocystaceae bacterium
ATGCGCAGCGGGAGAGATAGAAGGTACCGAACGCAGACCTCGGTGACCGAGGGGTCAACGAGCTACCGACCACCGTGAAGATACAAGGGGGTCGCGCAGAAACCCGGCACGGACTTTGGGCTGCGCGCGAAGTGGCGGTTGCCAGGTCTTCATCGCGATGGAGTTCGGAGTTCGTGCAAGTCAGTTGTGGGCCGCATCCGGAGACTTCACGACATCGCCGTACCTGGGGGTCTTTATTTTGTGTAATCGGTGCAATCTGGAGCCGGAAATTTCGGGGCCTAGAAGTGTCGTAGGTTGGCATGCGGATCACGACAGGAGTCTGGGCGGTTGCAGTGGGTCTGACCCTGTACGGGTGTGGTGGAACGGACGCGGCCCAAAGCGGCGACGACGAGAGCTCCGGCGGAATCGACACCCTGACCTCGAGCCCGAGTTCCACCTCCACCACCGTCCCGGGTTCGAGTGG
Organism: uncultured Nannocystaceae bacterium; assembly: GCA_964352485.1. GTDB lineage: Bacteria > Myxococcota_A > Polyangia > Nannocystales > Nannocystaceae > CAJXVA01. The sequence continues at coordinate 464 of CAYGTG010001061.1, forward strand.
TGCAGAGGGCACGCAGGGGGGCGCGGAGACCGGCGGCACGAGCATCGGCGGCTCGTCGTCGTCCTCCGATGGCCCCGTGAGCGGCAGCAGCAGCAGCACCAGCAGCGACAGTGACGCGACCGGCTCCAGCGGCGACACGACCTCGGCCATCATTCCCGGAAGCTCCACCACGATGGACTGTCCGAGCGCGGAGGTTCAGTTTGAGCCCGTCGTGCCGACCGTCATCCTTCTGATCGACCAGTCGGGAAGCATGACCGCCGGGTTCGACGGCTCCAACCGCTGGGACGTCGTGCGCGAGGCATTGATCGACCCTGTCACCGGGGTCATCGCCGCGCTCGAGAACGACGTGCGATTCGGACTGGCGCTGTACACCTCCAACGGCGGCGGCGCGCCCGACGTCTGCCCGGTGTTGGTCGAAGAGGCGCCCGTCATCATGGGTCTGGGCGCCATCACGGCCGCCTACGCAGGAGAGAGCCCGACCGGCGACACGCCCACCGGCGACTCGATCGACGTGGTCGCGGCTGCGCTGGCAGCCGACATGACCGAAGGGCCGAAGATCATCGTCTTGGCCACCGACGGTGAGCCCGATACGTGTGAAGTCCCCAACCCGCAGCAGGGGCAAGAGGAGGCCGTGACAGCGGCCGAGAATGCCTACACGGACGGCATCGAGACGTTCGTCATCAGCGTGGGCAACGACGTGAGCGAAGGGCACCTGCAGGACATGGCCAACGCCGGCACCGGTTGGATGCCCGGGGATCCCGACGCTCCGTTCTATGTGCCTTCGGACGCCGATGCGATGGTCGCCGCGTTCGAGGAGATCATCAACGGCGCCCGCAGCTGCGTGCTCACCCTCGACACCGCGATCCTGCCCGGTCAAGCCGACCAAGGCACGGTCACGGTCAACGGCGTCGAGATCACCTTCGACGATCCCAACGGCTGGCAGGTCAACAGCCCGACCGAGATCGAGCTGCTCGGGACGTCCTGCGACGCCATCCAAGAGGGCGACGTCGAGATCACGGTCGAGTTCACCTGCGCCGCGATCGTCCCTGGCTGAAGCGGCGGGTGTTGGCGGCACGGCCCTGACTGCGTCGCCTGGCATCTGCAGGGTTTTTGGATGTCGGCGGGTCCGGGTGCATGTTGGGGGTAGGGAGCTATCCGACATGGACCATCGAACGCCGCTCACGACCCCATCTCTCCGGAAATCCGTGCCGTTCGGGTCGACGCTGATCTCGGCGGACGCCAAATTGCCCGCCGGCTGGCGGATGCCGCCGACGGTGGACGAAGACGCGGTCACGCTTCGGTTGCGACCGCTGCGGTGGCGCGACCGCATGCTTCCCGAGTTGATTCAATGGGCTGGGGCCGCTGCCTGCCTTGCGGCGGTGACCGGCGGCTGGGTCCTGGCCGCGACACCGTCTGAGGCAGCCCGCATCGACAAGCACCCGCCCACGAGCACAGTCGCGGCCACGACAACGTTCGAGGCGACGTCCGTGCTCGCCTCGGCCCGCTTCGAGCCCGACTCCTGGCAGGAGCGGGCGGCGACGCCGATCGAAGAGGAGGAGGACGAGATCATCATCCTCGACGACGACGACGACGACGACGATGACGATGACGACGATGACGATGACGACGCCGACGAGGAAGACGACGAGATCCTGATCTTCGACGACGCGCTCGACGGGGCCTCGTCTGCCGCGATGGCGGAGCTTCACCTCGAGCTGGGTGAGCACGCCCTCGCCCTTCAGTACTCGATGCAAGCGGCGAAGGCCGAGCCGAACAACGCCCTCTATCACCAGCGGCTCGGAAACGCCTACGCGCTCTCCGGCGACCGCAAGACGGCACGCAAGGCGTTCCGTCGCGCTCGACGACTACGCCGGAAGTAGCGGCTCGCGGCTGGGCATGAGGCTTGTGCTCTGCGACGAGCGACTCGGTCAGCACCCGGTCGTTCGGGATGCGTGCTGGTAGGCTTTGCCCGACGTTGCTTGCTCTTGTCCTAGCGCTCGCGCTCGCCGAACCCGCCACATCGGCCGTCCATCCCTCCGGCGACGAGACGGTCCAGGTGCCGGACACCGTGCTGATGCTGGAGTCGGAGCCTCAGGAGGGATTCGATCCCGGCGCGTGCATGGATGCGACCGAGGCCCACGCCGGCGGTTCTGCTTTGGTGTTCGAGCGGCGCTTGCTCGAGTCGGACGCACCGCTGAGCGTCGCGCTGTCGCGCTCGCGCTCCGAGCCGTTGCTCGCGGTGTTTTGGTTCGAGGCGGGGCCGACGCTCGTTTCGATCTACTTGTATGCGCCGCAGACCCACGCGGTGTACGTCCGCGAAGTGGAGCGCAGCTCCGAGGCGGCGATGGTGGAGGCGGTGGGGCTGATCACGGCGTCCACGGCTGCCGCGCTGCGCTCTGGGGAAACCCTCGCCATGCGGAAGATCTCCGAGGAGGAGTGGGCCGCTCTTCGGGCCCAGCCGGAGTCCGAACCCGGTATCCCGCCCGAGCCCAAGCCGAAGACCGAGCCCGAACTCGAACTCGAACCAGAGCCCGAACCAGGGCCCGAACCAGAGCCCGAGGTTCCACGAGACTCGCTGCGGCTGGAGTTGGGGGTCGCGTATCGGGGCGCATCCTTCAACGCTGCGGCTCCGTGGCAGCACGGCGTCGGCGGACGCTTCGCCGCTGTGCTCGGGATGGCGTTGTGCTCGAGGTGGGCTACGCGTGGATGGCTCCCGCGAACATCGGTCGGGAGCCAAGTCTCGATCTCACCCGTCACGAGCCCGAGGTTGCGCTGGGGTGGCGATGGAGGCTGGGCG
>CAYGTG010001062.1:0-3257 GCA_964352485.1 uncultured Nannocystaceae bacterium
CAAGCGGAAGGTCGAGCCTGCCGCCAAGGCTGCAGCAATGGCGGTGGCTCGTCGCATCGCCCGACAGAAGCTCACCATCTACGCCCAGCCTCGCGAGTCGGCACCGGTGCGCGGGCGGATTCCCACGGCCGCCGCGTTCGACGTCTTTGGCTACGTCGAGGGCCCCGGCTGCGAGGGCGAACTCGGTTGGGCCGACCTGGGGCACCACGGCTACGCCTGCATGGATGACACCCGCAACGGCAAGGGGGCCAAGGCATACCCCCAGCCCAAGATGCGGGCCGACCTGACTCCATTTTACTACGCCAAGGTAAAGGTTGGCCAAGATGCGCCGCGGTACCGAAACCTCAGGGCTCTGAACGCCGGAGACGATCCGATCGACACCCTCAAGGAGGGGGTCGACTACGCGTTCGTCGTACGACGCCGCTCGAAGGGGCAGCTCGTCCTCATCGACGAACAACGCCGCGCCGTCCGGGAGCAAGACGTTCGGCGCTTTCGACCAAGCCATTTCGAAGGCCGCGACCTCGAGGCGGAGCCCGTGCCCGAGGGCAAGGCGCTCGCCTGGGTCTCCAACTGGCCCAAGGCCCCCGTCTACGAGCGGGCCAGTGCGTCGTCCGACCTCGCGGAGAACGTCGACTACCACGACCAGCTTCTCGTCGAGCCCGCAGACACCGAGGGCTGGTACAAACTCGAGAGCGGAAGCTTTATCTCCATCGACGACGTGCGGGTCTTCTCCGTACCGACCGACCGGCCCGAAGGGGTGACCGCCGGGGACATATGGGTCGATATCGATCTCGAACAGCAGATCCTCTCGGTGATGCTGGGGGATGCGGCCGTCTACGCCACGCTCGTCTCGTCCGGTCTCAAGAGCCCGACGCCGCGTGGCCTGTTCCGAATCCACAACAAGCGCGCCGTGGGCTCGATGAGCAGCTCTCCTGGCGCGGACGACTTCTACAGCGTGGAGGCCGTGCCTCACGTGCAGTACTTCTTGGGCAGCTTCGCGCTGCACAGTGCCTACTGGCACGACGGCTTCGGCCGCCCGATCAGCCACGGCTGCGTGAACCTCAGCCCCAAAGACGCCCAACACGTGTTCTCGCTGACCACGCCGAGCCTGCCGCTGGGCTGGCTGCATGGCTACGAATCGACAGAGCACCTGGGCACGACCGTCCGCGTTCGGATGGGTGATGCTCCGGTCCGCGACCGTCGCGGCGACGTCGAGCCCATCTTCGGGCGGTAGAAGCGTCTGGTGGACTACGTCCCTCGGACGTTCGGTACCCCAGGGGCGAGGTTTCGACCGCGTGCGTGAGTGGGGGCACGGGCGGGCCGTTGCGCATTGCAACCAGCATCGGGTTTGCTCTCCCCTATGCGCGCGTTTCGAGCTGTCCTGATCTGCTCCGTCTTGGCAATGGGGTGCGACTCTGCCAACAAGCCGGCGACCGAGTCCAAGCCAACCCCCGCGGCGAAGGCTGAGGCGAAGCCCGAACGTGTTGGTACGGATGCTTCGAAGGCTGCCGCCAACAACAATGGGACGCCGGACAAGCCAGCCTCGCAGCTCCCCGAAGCGGAGGCGCACGCGGATGACTTTGAGTACTTTGCCGAGCAGGTCGCCGACCTACGGATCCTGCGCTACCAGGTGCCGGGCTTCGAGTCGCTTCCGCTTGAGCAGAAGAAGCTCGTCTACTTCTTGTCTCAGGCCGCGCTTTCGGGGCGCGACATCATCTGGGATCAGAAGTACCGCCACAACCTCGTCGTCCGCCGGACCCTCGAGGCCGTGCTCATGGGCAGCAAGGCGGACAAGTCCAGCGAGGACTGGAAAAAGCTGGTCGAGTACACGAAGCGGGTGTGGTTCAGCAACGGCATCCACCACCACTACTCGAACAAGAAGCTGATGCCGGAGTTCTCCAAGGAGTTCTTCGCCGAGGCCGTCAAGGGCGTCGACAGCTCATCGCTTCCGCTCGCCGAGGGCGAGGATGTCGACGCGCTCCTCGCCAAGCTCGAGCCGGTGCTCTTCGATCCCACGCTCGATGCGAAGGCAGTCAACCTCGACCCCAAAGCGGACCTCGTCGCGTCGTCGGCCACCAACTTCTACGGTCCAGACGTCACGCAGAAAGACGTGGAGAAGTTCTACGGCAAGATCAAAGCCGCAGACCCCAAACGCCCGGTGTCGCTTGGACTCAACAGCCAGCTGGCCAAGGTTGACGGCAAGCTCGTCGAGCGGCCCTGGAAGGTCGATGGCATGTACGGGCCCGCGATCAAAGAGATCGTCGGCTGGCTGAAGAAGGCCGTGAGTGTGGCGGAGAACGAGCCGCAGAAGAAGGCGCTCGAGCAGCTTGTCGCCTACTACGAGACCGGAGACCTCGCGACCTTCGACGCATACTCGGTCGCTTGGGTGGCAGACACCGAGTCACGCGTCGACGTGGTCAACGGGTTCATCGAGGTCTACGGGGATCCGATGGGTTACCGCGGGGCGTTCGAGTCGGTGGTCAGCATCCGCGACCTCGAGGCGAGCAAACGTATCGAGACCATCTCGAAGTCCGCCCAGTGGTTCGAGGACAACTCTTCGATCCCTGCCGACTACAAGAAGGCGTCGGTCAAAGGCATCTCGGCGAAGGTCATCACCGTGGTGACCGAAGCCGGGGACGCTGCTCCTTCGACGCCGATCGGTATCAACCTGCCCAACGCAAACTGGATTCGTGCCGAGCACGGTTCCAAGTCGGTCAACCTGGGCAACATCGTCCACGCCTACGACAGCAGCAGCAAGTCCAGCGGTGTGCTGGAGGAGTTCTCGTACTCCGACGAGGAAGTGGCCCGTACCAAGAAGTGGGGCAACTACGCCGACACGCTGCACACCGACATGCACGAGGTCATCGGCCACGCTTCGGGCAAGATCAAGGAGGGCGTCGGGACCCCGAAGGAGACGCTCAAGAACTACAGCTCCACACTGGAAGAGGCGCGCGCCGACCTGGTCGCCCTGTACTTCCTGATGGACCCCAAGCTGATCGAGATTGGCGTCATGGAGGACCTGGACACCGGGCGTGCGGCTTATGACGACTACATCCGCAACGGCTTGATGGTGCAGCTCTCGCGGCTCGAGCTGGGCGAGCATCTCGAGGAGGCCCACATGCGCAACCGTCAGATGATCGCGAAGTGGGTGTTCGAGAAGGGCAAGGCCGAAAACGTCATCGAGCAGAAGCAGAAGGACGGCAAGACCTACTTCGTCGTGGGCGACTACGAGAAACTGCGGGGGCTGTTCGGGGAGT
>CAYGTG010001063.1:0-3257 GCA_964352485.1 uncultured Nannocystaceae bacterium
CGGGTGCGCACGCGAGGCCCGCGGTCCCATCGGGCGCGGTCTCCAGGGTGGGCGGCGGCGCGGTGGGCTGAGGCTTGGGGGCTTCAGCGGCGGCTTCGGCGGGTTCCTGCGCGGCCGCTTCGGCATCCGCGGCGCCCGCCGGCTCAAGGGCCGCTGACTCGAAGTTAGACGTTTTTTGGGTATCGGGGGCCGGAGGCGCCGGGTTGCCCGCGCAACCGAGGAACCACGTACCCATCAAGAGCGCTCCAAACCGCATGCGGCTTGATACCTGCTCAGTTCCCCACCGCCAAGCGACCGATCTCGCCCGCCAGAACGTGAGGGGACCCAGCCCCGCGACCCCCAAAATCCGCAGGCAGGGTGCAGGCCCTCGGTTCGCGACTTGGAAGCAATGCGAACAACCGCGGAAGCGTTTGGGGTTGGGGTAGGAGCCAGGTACACTTCTCCATCCCCGCTGGGGTCGCCACGCGACGGCGACGCCTGTGCCTTCATGTCTGAACGACCCACAGGGATTCCCAAGACCCGCCGGCTCGACACCGGGCAGTCCCGCGAAGAGCGGGGCGCACCTGCCCCGTCGAGCGCGACGTCGCCCCCCGCACCGTCCGCGTCCGCGTCCGATATGGAGCTGACCTTCACGCGCGACGTCGGGAAGAAGATCGCGGGTCGCTACAAGATCACCGACGTCATCGGTGAGGGCGGCATGGGCGTCGTGTACGAGGCCTGGGATACACAGGTCGAACGCAAGGTCGCGATCAAGCTGGTCCGCTCGGACACCACCGACCGAAAGTTCCTCAGCCGCTTCCGGCGCGAACTCGAGATCACGAGCAAGCTCCGCCACCCATCGACGATCCGCGTGTTCGAGCACGGCGAGACCAAGGATGGGCGGCCGTACATGGTGATGGAACTCCTCACTGGGGAGAGCCTCGCCGACCGCCTCGAGCAGGGCCCACTCGACGAGATGGAAGCGCTTCAGATCGCCCGGCAGGCCGCCGAGTCACTGTCCGAGGCGCACGAACATGGGGTCTTCCACCGCGACCTCAAGCCGGACAACATCTTCATTGAGACCGTCGGCGTCTCGAAGGTCGTCAAGGTCCTCGACTTCGGAATTGCCGGCGGCGTCGATGCCACGCGGCTCACCCAAGCCGGCGAGGTGTTTGGGACGCCGCAGTACATGTCTCCGGAGCAGTGCAACGGCCTGCCGCTGGACCACCGGACCGACATCTACTCGCTCGGGTGCATTCTCTACGAGATGCTGGAGGGCCGCCCTCCCTTTGCAGCGGAGACCCCGATGGCCACGATGCTCAAGCACGTGCGGGCCAAGGTTCCGACCCCCCGAAACGCATCCAAAGAGACGGCCAAAGTCGTGCTCATGGGACTCCGCAAGGACCGCTCGAAGCGGATTCAAACCGCGGGGCGTTTGGCGGAGTTGGTCGGTCAGTGCATAGGATACTTGCGCACCGGCGGCGAGGGCCGCAGCAACCGCCTCGACTCTGGACCGTCCAGCGGCCAGCTCGCGGCTTCGAGCGCGATCTCCACAGGGCACCCCGCCATCACCCTTGGGGGGGCGCTCGGCCGCACCGGGAATTCATCCGCGCTGCCCACGGGCCCGGTTCCAGGGTTCGCCGAGGACCGCCGCGGTCGTACGATCGCGATCGGCTTGGGCTTGCTGGCGATCGGCTTGGTCGTCGCGATGTTCTTCGGGGACATGAGTTCCGGGCCCTCCACCGATTCCGACGATGGCAACAAGGCGGTTGCGTCGGACTCCGAGTCGGGCGTGAACAGCCCCGAGAAGCTGCCGATGAACCGCGCCCTGGTGCAGACCAACGTCGAAGGTGCCCTCGTGTACGTCGACGACAAATACCAGTGCGACACCCCCTGCGAGGTCAAGGTGCCGGTTGGCGACGGCCTCTCACACGAGATTCGGGCCAAGAAAGAGGGCTACGTTGACCTGGTCAAGGTCTGGAAGCCCAAGAGCGTTGCCGAGCCGCTGCCCAAGCTCGCGCCGATGGAAAAGCTATGAGCCAAGACGAGTCCTTCTCCGCCCTGTTCGAATCAAACACTTCCGGACAGGGTGGACAGCGCACGGAACTTCGCGCCGGTCAGCGCATCACCGGCACGGTCGTTGCCATCACCGGGGACACCGTGTTTGTCGACGTCGGTGGTCGCGTTGAGGGGCACCTGGCCCGCAACGAGGTGCTGGGCGACGACGGCGAACCCAAAGTGTCTGTCGGAGACCGCGTGAAAGCGACGGTCGTACAGGCCGGTCGCGGCGCTCCCGTGCTTCGGGTCGCACTGGGCCGGGGCGAGGCCGGCACCGCCGAACTCGAGCTGGCCGCCGAGAGCGGGACGCCCGTCGAAGGTACGTTCTCCAAGGCCGTCAAGGCCGGGCTCGAGGTCGACATTTCGGGAAAGCGCGCCTTCTGCCCCGCCTCCCAGGTCGACGTCCAATTCGTGCAGGACCTCGAGACCTTCGTTGGACAGACGAACTTCTTCAAGATCCTGGAGGTCCGCGACAGCGGGCGTTCGATCGTCGTCAGCCGACGTGCGTTGCTGGAGGCCGAGCGCGCCGAGAAGGCCCAAGAGCTGCTCGGACGGCTCGAAGCCGGCGCCGAACTCGAAGGCATCGTGCAGTCCCTGCAGGCCTACGGTGCCTTTGTCGACATCGGCGGCATTCAGGGCCTGCTCCACGTCTCGGAAATCAGCACCGCGCGCGTCACCAGCCCCTCCGACGTCTTGTCCGTGGGTGAGAGCGTCCGCGTTCTGGTCAAGAGCATCGAATCGCAAGCGGACGGCAAGCCGCCCAAGATCAGCCTCTCGATGCGGGCGCTGATGCAGGACTCCGACGCGCCGGCGCCCAAGCAGAACGAGGTCGTCATGGCGACCGTCGACAAGATCGAGAACTATGGCGTGCTCGTGACCACCGAAGGCGGCCCGGGCCTCATCCCCACCGCCGAGCTCGACCTTCCGCTCAACTCCGACCCGCGACGCCGCTACAAGATCGGCTCCGAGGTCGAGGTGGTCCAGATGCGAGGCGGCGCCCAAGGCAAGCTTCGCTTCTCGGTCCGCGCGGTCGCCCAAGCCGAAGAGCGCAACGCATTTGCGAGCTTTCGGCAGTCCCAAGGCAAGGGCCAAAGTGTCGGCAAGCAAAAGGCCGGCAAGCTCGGATCCTTGGGCGACCTCCTCGCCGGCATCGATCTGGGCGGCGGCTCGAAGTCGAAGTAGCTTCCGAGCCGACCGAGCCCGCCCCTCAGAACTGGAAC
>CAYGTG010001064.1:0-3255 GCA_964352485.1 uncultured Nannocystaceae bacterium
GCCAGCGCCATCAAGCATCTTCTCGGCGGCGCGTACGGACCACCCTGCGGTGGGCCGAGCCAGGCCGAAGTCTGCACCGCGACTTCAAGCCCGACAACGTGCTCATCGGGGAAGACGGCCGGCCCCGCGTTGCAGACTTCGGCCTGGCTCGGCCCACCGAAGGCTGGTCCGTACGCGACGCCGAGAAGATGCTTGATGACGCTGGCACGCCCTCGTCTCAAGCGTTGGCCCTGCGCTCCTCCGACGCGATGGCCAGCACCGGTGAGGTCTGCGGAACGCCGGCCTACATGGCTCCGGAGCAGTTCGTCGGCATCGATGTGACTGGCGCCTCGGATCAGTTTGGATTTTGCGCTTCGTTGTACGAGGCCCTTTTCGGGCAGCGGCCTTTCAGAGGTGACTCTGTCACCGAGCTCGCCGTCGCCGTCATCGAGAACGACCGACAGCCGCTTCCCTCCAAACACGGTGTGCCGAAGGCCGTTGTTCAGGCCGTCCTTCAGGGCCTCGCGCCTGAGGTCGACAAACGTCACGCTTCGATGCACGTGCTCGCCGACCGGCTCGAGGCGGCGTTGCGCGCTCAAACCCGCAACCGTGTTCTGGCGGGGGGAGCACTGCTTGCCGTCCTTGGTGTCGGGTTTGGCGCCCAGGCAGCCGTCGCGCTCGACGAGCAGCCCTGTGAAGCGGCGCAGACCGAGATCGACGAGGTTTGGAATCCCCAGCGCCGTCTCGACGTGGAGCGCTCGGTCGCGGACGCAGGACTCCCCAGCGGCCCCGGGGCTCGACTGGACGCGTTCGCGAAGGCTTGGACAGAGCAACGCCTGGAGTCGTGCGAGGCCACCCGGGTGTCCGGGGAGCAGTCGGACCAGGTCCTTCAGCTGAGGACCGCCTGCCTGGACCGCATGCGCGCACGTCTCGGTGCAGCCGCCGAAGCGCTGGCGGACGTGCCGAGCGCTGCAACGGTCGACGCCCTGGACGAGGTTCTGCCGACGCTCGCCCGATGTGAACAGGTCGCCGAGCTCATGGTCGAAGCTTCCGCCTACCAAACGTCGGGAGAATCTAGCCTCGTCGCCGAGGCTCAGTGGGCGGAAGCGAGCCGCCTGATGGCGAGTCTCGCACTTTCGAACACCAAGCCACCCGAAATCTGGCGCGAAGACGCAGAAGCCTTGCTGAAAATCGGGGCGGAGCACTCCCTCGCGTCGGCCTCGGCCCACGGTCACTTGTGGCTTGGGTACGCGGAGCAGCTGCAGGGGAACACCGCCGCGGCTCGCACACACTACGACGCGGCGTTGTCCCCCGCTGCTCGCACACCCGACCGGAGGCTGCTGCCAGTGCTCCTGATGAAGCGCGCGGAAATCGACTTGGAATCCGGAGACCTCGCTGCTGCGCAAGCGGGAGCCAACCTCGGGCGCGCGCTCGTGGACCGGGTGACCGAGCCGGACGAGCACCGAGCCCTCGAGGTCCAGCTCGTGACCACCCAAGCCGCCATCGCCTACCGCAGCGATGACCACCAGCGGGCCATCCATCTCGCGCAGGACCTCCTCGCGGGGGATCCGCTTCCCCCTCGTTCCGAAGAACCCGTTCGCAGCACGTTGGCTTCCGCATGCCGTGGAAACGGCGACCTACAGTGCGCGATCGAGAATCATGTCAAGGCACTGGAACTCATTGAGGGCCTTCCAGAGATCGAGCCCATCGAACTTGCCGGTCGCTACGCGAACGTCGGCCTCATGCACGCCGACATCGGCGACGGAGCCCAAGCGGTCGAGCACCTCAGACGCGCAGCGGACATCGTCGAGAACGCATTCGATGCCAACCACCCCATGCGTGGCGGGCTGCTTTCTGACATCGGAGGCATCGAAGGCGCGATGCTCGACCCCAAGGACGGCGAGCGAGACCTGCTCGCCGGCCTCGCGATCCACGAGCACAACCACGGCAAGGACAGCCCGCAGCTCGTCGAGGCCCTGATCGACCTCAACAAGACGCAGCTGCGACTGGGCAAGATCGAGGATGCGCAGAAACACGGACAGTGGGCGCTGCGCATCGTGGACGCGGCGTTTGAAGGCCAGCACCCACGGCGTGCGGACCCGCGGATGCCGCTGGCGGAGGCGTACGCGGCGACGGGAGAGTTCGGTGAAGCCGCGGACCTGCTGCGCGACGGCCTGGAGATTCTCGACACGCCCAAGACGCATCCGATGCAGCGGGCGGAGTTCCAGTTTGCGCTGGCCCGCGCCCTGGCTCCGAATGACTCGGATGCGGCGCGCGAGATGTCCGTGACCGCCGTCGCAGGGATTGCCGACTTCGAGCCGGGCAAGCCGCTGCGCGACGCGATTGAAGGTTGGCGGGCTGAGGCCCTGGACGCCGTGTCCCTGGGTGAGGAACCCATGGACGTGGGGGCCGCGGAAGACCCACCCACGCAGCCCTAGCAGGTTGAGGGAAAAGCCCGACACAACCGCCCCACGCTCCCGAAACTTGGGCGCGTCAGCTTTGGCCGCGTGCCTCTGCGACCCGCTCGCGAACCTGGACGGCCCAGTGCTCGAAGTCGCTGATGGTCGACTCGAGCGTCGCCGCGTCCTTCGAGATCCGCGCCATCGCCTCGTGCAAAGCCTCGCGCGCGCGACGGAGCCTGGACTTGACGGTGCCCTGCGGGATCTCGAGCACCGTCGCGAGTTCGGCGGTCGTCAGGCCCTCCCAGTAGTGCAGCTCGATCGTGATCTGAAGATCGACGGGAATCTCGCGAAGCGCGGAGAGAAGCAGTCGCTCTTCTTCGCGCCGCACCATCGCCGCACGAACCGAACTACCCAGCTCCGCGACGCTCATGCTGCCCAGCGACTCGGAGCGGGCCCCTCGGGTACGGTTCTGCCGAAAGTGCCGAAACAGCTCGTGGCGGGCCACTGCGAGCAAGAACGTGCGAAACGAAGCCTCGCGGCGAAAGCTGTCTCGCGACTCGACACAGGCCAAGAAGACGCGCTGGATCAGGTCGTCGACCTCGGTGTCGTTGCCGATCTTGCTGACGAAGAAGCGGTAGACGGTGTCGAAGTGGCGCATCAGCAGGGTGTTCCCTGCACCGCGATCGCCGGACCCCCACTGGTCCAACAATGCGAAGTCATCCACGTCCACGCAGCAAAGCTAGCACGTTCAATGCGTGACGATCCGGGCAGACTCGAGCTGGGGCCGACGAGGTCCTCAGATCTTAAGTCCGTTCCGGGTTTCGGGAGAGGGGTTCGGAGCAAGAGAGCGAAGCGTCCCGAAGGGATGCGTAGC
>CAYGTG010001065.1:0-3253 GCA_964352485.1 uncultured Nannocystaceae bacterium
TTAGCGACGAACGACAGCGTGGTTCACGCGCTCCCTCGGAGATCCCGCCGGATAATAGAGGTGCGTTTAAGCGAAATGAAGTGGGAAAGAGCGGGATGGAGGAGTACGGCGGGGAGCATGAGATGGCGGCGGGCGCGCCGGGGAGCGCGGGGGAGCAGCAGCGGGGTGTCGAGCGAAGCTGAGTCAGTGAGCGCCGAGCCATTTCACGAGAAAACGCGCTGCAAACGGGGGATGGCGGCCGCACCGAGTCCAACTCCCAGGCACGCCGAGACGAGCGCGGTGCAGCGCTTGTACACGAAGACTCAGGGGGCAGCGGTGGGTGCCGAGAACAGCAGGAGTTGTCCGACAGGAGCGGCACGAGGCGGCGGCCCTGCACCGCGAAGCTCGGCGGCGATGTCCTGGGCTGTGGTGACGACCCGAGTGACGCGCATGGGCCCGCAGCACAAGCTCAAATACGACATGCTGTCGTATCCTGCGTGTTTTCGCGCGTCCGGATTCCGGGTGGATTTGGGCGAACAGGCTCACCGTGTCGTTTCGTCACTATTGTCGCGGCGTCAGACACTGGGCGAGGTAGGGCAAGCTGTGTGGTGTGTCCAAGCGCAGAAGACTGTTGCTCGCGGCATTCCTGGTCCTCGGGCTGGTGACGGTGCGGACGACCTTCCCCGGTCGGGCATTCGACGCCGCGGCGTGGCAAGCCGATGCCGACGACAGAGGACCCATGGCCGACCGTCTGTTGGCCCGAGCGGCTCTCGACGGATTGACCCGGAGACAGGTCGTCGAGTTGCTCGGCGAACCGCCTGACACCGACTACTTTCGAGACTGGGACTTGGTCTATTGCTTGGGCATGGAGCGCGGGCTGTTCAGCATCGACTCGGAGTGGCTGTTGCTCAGGCTCGGTCCCGACGGCCGTGTCGCCGAGGCTCGTGTCAATACGGATTGAAGCTCCGACTCGTCGGTCATCCGGCGGAACACCCGGTGGAGGTGATGCCACGAGAAGCCCGCGAGATCCGCCAGCCTCCGGTCGGAGGTCATCGTCGAGATGGTCCTGAGCGTGATCGAGGACCCGGCGGATACGCTCGACCCATGGCTGACTCTCCGTCATTGCCGCTACAGCCTAGCGGACGGTCCGCGGGCGGCTTGATCGGGAGTGCTCTGTGAACCGGGAATCGACCGTCTGTTCGAGCGTTTGTTTTGGATCGGTCGACCGCGGCGATCGAGGAGCGCCCGTCAGAAGCGGAGGCTGAATCCGGTCGCGCTGAATGCAACATCCACGTTGGCGACACGCTTGCGCTGCGCCAAGCCGTGGGACAGAAGTCCACCTCCTACAGCGGTCATGGTTGCGCCGGCTTGCGCACCAAACGAAGCCCCGACGTATCGGCGCCGAAAGGCATCTCCGCCGCGATCCCCGTCATAAATCTCATCAGAGTCGGCGAACAAGACCGAGCCCGCAAGGACGGCGCTGGCAATTTGTACGGCAATGCCAACACCAAGCGTGACCGAGCCCCAAACCACGTGCCGACGAGCCACCGACGGCGAAACCATCGGGCCCGAGGAGCCCCACCGACGCCCACCAACGGCAGCGAGGCCGATCCCGGTGTGGTTCAAAACGAACGCTGGCCAACCCAGAAAGACCGTGACGTAGCCCGGGACTAGCCCAGAGCCGAAACAACCGTCGTCATAGTGATACCCCTCTCTCTTACACGCGACCGAGAACCAGGCCGCTCGAGTTGTGTTCATCGTGAGCGTGACACCGCCGAGGATCGCCGACGCGATGAGAAGTCGACGCCCATTGCCGCGATGCCGGTTGGCGCGTCGCTCGACGGATTCCTTCTCGGTCTCGTCGAAGCTCCACTTGGCCCAACCACTCTCCGAAAAGCCCTCGCGCTCCTTCGGGGTTCCCTCGGCTGGCCGGGACTCGTCGCCGGAGCGAAGAGAGGATGCCGTTGAGAGGGCTTCCGCAGGCGCGGGCGCGACTTCCGTCCCCGCGGCCCCGACGCCGGGGGACACGAGCGCGAGAGAGCCCTGGGCGAGCAGCAAGACTCCAACCGACAGCACGGTGAGGTAGTCCCACCCACCCGCCTATGGATTCCTGGGGCTTCCGTGAGCTTGCCGACAGGGGCACCCTCACCTTCGTCACGAAGGTTGCGCAACCGAGTTGGGAGAGAGCCAGGGCAGCGAGGGAATGACGGACCGTGGGCACGCCCGAATGCGCTTGGGCCCAAGAGCGGTTGCGGTGTATCTCGTCCCCCCTCGGAGAAATTTCGCACCGCGCGGACCTGCTCGACACGATCTGGGAGCCCACCGACCCGATCGGGGAAGTTGGGCTTCTCGAACTGGGAAGTGACGAAGCGCCGGAGGCCGGATCAAGGCTGTGCATTGCAGAGGCCGCTGAGGGTGGCGTGCAGCTGGCGGTCGGCCTCACGGGTCTCGCCGACGATAAAGCCAAGGCTCGTCGGGGGAGAAAGGCCCTGTGCCGCCTCGGAGACATCCGCGGCGGACCCCCACGCCAGCGCGGCGTTCGGCTGAACCGAGAATGTCCCAACCTTCCGGTCGACGTGCATCCAGCCGTGCATGGCGACGCCTTCCATGAGCCGTCGGGAGAACTCAACGACCGCGGCGATCTCCAGGGTGTCGGTCTGCAGTTTGTTCGAGACCGCGCCCGACTCTCCCCCGGGTGCGAGCGCCACTTGGACGGTGTCACCGGGCCCAACACCAAGAGCCTTCGCGAGTTCGGAAGTCAGGACGAGCCCGTCCGCTGCGGTCACCCGAGATAGATCCCCCTGAGTCACGTAGGCCGCCAGACGCTCGAGACCAACGTCGCCAAAGCCATGCACCGAGAACGCAAACGCACGACGCTCGTCGAAGATGGCCCCCCCGTATGCGGCGACCGGCTCGAGTCGTACGCCCTCGACATCGGTAGTCCACGAGCCTTCGCCATCCGGGGTTGTGCGCCACAAGATCTCGTCGCCCCACAGGGTCCGGCCTGCCTCGTCCTGCGCCTCCCATTGCGCCAAAGCGTCGCAGCGCCACGCCGCGAGACGAAACGGTGTGGCGTCTCGACCCATGGGCTTTGCGTCCTCGCAGAATCCGGCGACCTCGCTACGCCACTGGATCAGCGGCGCCTGTAGAGCATCGGCCGTGAGCACGCTGTACTCCGAACCAAGCGCCGATCGATATCGCTGTGCCCACGCTTCGGCGTCCTCGCTTGCGGCAAGGAGGATCCCGACGGAGCTCGTCGCAACCGGCGAGATGT
>CAYGTG010001066.1:0-3253 GCA_964352485.1 uncultured Nannocystaceae bacterium
CGGCGACTTCACGGGCAGCGTGTTGTGGACCTCCGAGCTACCCAACGCGCGCTGCGGCATCGCCGACTTCGACAGCGACGGCGCTCCGGAGGTCATCCAAGTTCGCGCGGGCGCCATTCATGCCCTCAACGGACAAACAGGGGAGTCGATCGGAGAGTTCGACATTCCCACCATGCACGAGGCTGAGGTCGGCGGCGCACCAAACATCGCCGACTTCGACGGCGACGGCACCCCCGACATCGGAACGGCGGGCGCCAACTGGTACGTCGTCGTCCGCTTCGACGGAACCGGATTTGAAGAGCTGTGGCGCGCGCCTACCGAAGACGACTCGTCGCGGCAGACTGGGTCGTCGGTGTTCGATTTCGACGGCGATGGCCGCAACGAGGTCATCTACAACGACGAGCACTTCCTGCGCATCTACCCCGGCGTGGAACCCGATTGCCCCGACGGCCCGGGGTGCGACGGCATCATGACCGATGACGAGGTGCTCTTTGCAGACCCCAACACCTCACGCACCCGGACCGAGTACCCCGTGGTCGCCGACGTCGATGGCGACTTCAAGGCCGAGCTGGTCTTCCCCGCCAACAACGACATCTCCTGGGGAATCGACGGCGGCATCGAGGTCTGGGAGGACGCGCTCGACAACTGGGTCGGCACCCGGCCGATCTGGAATCAGCACACCTATCACGTCACCAACGTCGAGGTGGACGGCACGATCCCGGTGACCGAGCCCGATGCGTGGAGTTCCGGATTCAACAGCTATCGCCGCAACGCCCAGGGCCAGTCCAGCTTCTGCGCGCCGGACCTCGAGCTGTTCGACGTCGGCGCCGACGAGACCGGCTGCGCCTCGGGCACGGTGCGCGCCGAGGTGGCGAACGTGGGTTGTTTGGGCGTCGGCGCAGGTGTCTCGGTACGGTTCTTCATCGACGACGTGGAGGTCGGCGAGGTCATGACCAGCGCCCAGTTGGCGCCCGGCGGTCGCGAGACCGTGGAGCTGGCGCTCAAGGCACCGCGCAGTTCGTTCGTGGTGGAGGCCGAGGTCGACACCCCGGGTGCGATCAACGAGTGCAACGAGTCGAACAAGGCCACGTCGAAGACGATCTGCGTCCCGGCAGGGTGAATCAGGACAAGCGGCGCTCAAGGATCTGGCGCCCTAAGCTCGAGAACGCCGGGTCCTCGTGGGCATCGCCCCAAACCGCGGTCTGCAGACCGTGCAGGAGCACGAGTTGGCGAAGCCGCTCCTCATCTTGTGCGTCCAGCGAGCCATAGCCGTCGAAGAAGACCGGGCGGAGTTTCGGATGCTCGTAGAACGTCTCCGCTTCCAGCTTCACGAGGTCCCACAGCGCAACGTCGGGACGTGCCTGCCCGAAATCGATGACGGTCAGCGCGCCAGACCAAAGCCAGTTCGCGGGCGTGAAGTCTCGATGGCATGCGGTGCGCTCGAGGCCGGAGAAGGCCTCTGGTTCGATGGCCTGCCGGAGCTTCACGCGTGTCTCCTCGGTCAACAATCCCTGCGCTCGCTCGAGCCACGCATCCCGGCGACGACCGATGGCGTCGGCAAGCGTCAGCGGGTCATCGAAGGGCCCCTCGAGCGCGTGCAAAGCCCGCAGCCAGGCGCCTGCGCAGCGCATCGCGCCCGCATCGGTACTCGCCACTCCCTCATGCCAGGTCAGCACCACGAGGTTGGGCGCGGGCCGGGACGAAAGCGTGGGGACCGAACCGATGGATCGGGCCACCTCTAGGCCCCAGCACTCCCGATCTACCGACGCTCTCGAGCCCCGCTTGACCAGGACCTGTGCGCCGCCCGTCAGCGTCACCCGCCAGACACGGCCTTGTGTCGAATGGAGTGCGGTGGAGTCTGCGATCGCGCCGCGTTGAATTGAGATCCACGACCGAGCTTCAACCGGAAGCATGGGGCGAAGGTACCACCGAGGCGCGGGGGTCACGGGCCAGGCTTCGACCAGCCGCCAGGGTTGCGACGGTCATGAGCCACGGCGTAGTCATAAACTCGTCTTGCAGACGTCGGGTTCGACAGCCGCCCTCTGGCCCCTCAGCCGGAGGGCGACTCGTCGCAGCGAAGAGCGACGAACGACCCATCGATGTCCAGTTCGGGTTGCTCGAAGCCCGTGCCGATAGCCTCTAGGGTTCCGCTGATGCAGCCATCGGCTACTGTGTTCAAGACCACGGTTCCAGGCACCACGACTCCTTCGCCTCGATCACCTCCCACAGTCCCTCCGGCGCATCCGTCACCGTCTTCCCATACTGCCTGCGTCTGGATGCCGACATTGCCGGGATGATCGAACTCAAGTGAGTGCGTTCCGCTTTGCAGGGTCTCCTGAGGAAGATCCAGGTCCAGTACCCATCCCATGCCTGAGCACTCGAGAGTGCTCAGGGCCTCGTTGCAATCCACGGCTCGGTTGGATAACCGCAATCGCCAGCCGTCCGGGCCCTGCACGAACCAGCCCGTATTCAGCCCCTCGATACGAGGCGAACTTGGCTCGTCCTCCCCACACGCTGCTGTGGAGACCTCGGTCAGATTGCCGGGCTCAAGGGTCCCTCCGTCGGCGGACTGGTCACTGTCGTCGCAGGCGGCCATGGCCACCAGCAGGATCATGCCCGTCGAAATTCGAATATTGGTCTGTCGCATGGACTGCTCTTTCCGTCGTCCGTTAGTCAATAATTTGGTGATAGAAGCGATGCTGCGAACCGCTACTGGCGGCGTCCGCACGAAAACGCATTTTCCAGTTCGACCAGCCAGCGTCCCCAAACATGGCTGACCACTGTCCGGGATAGATCTGCCAACTCGCTTTGGCCGCACCACTGAAGTTGCCGTTCCTCCAGAAACGATGTCTGGCTATGGCTGTGCACACGCCGATAACGTCTAGAGCGTACGTGCACGCATTTCCGTGCACGTAGTTCGCACAGGTGTACTGGTGCCAGCCGGCGAGCGTGGAGTGGCAAATCTCGAAGTCTGGGTTCGTGTACCCGGCACAACGTTCCTGCTGGAAGTTGGTTCCTCCGTTCGAGCCACAGTAGGAAGCCGCGCTTACTTCCGGCGGCGCAGTGAGTCTGACCGGCCCGACCTGCTCCCCCTGATCCGCGGAGGCCGCCGTCTCGAGTGCCCACGGCAACTCGCCATTGAGTGTTCGCAACTTCGAAATGCCCAAGCCATCATTCGTGACGCCTTGCCGCAGAATCCCCTCGGGAACCGCCATATCCGGGGGCGCCGTGCGGAGAAACAGATCTAGCAGCC
>CAYGTG010001067.1:0-3251 GCA_964352485.1 uncultured Nannocystaceae bacterium
CGCCCACAACCGGGATGAGGAAAGCGCGCACGCCGCGAGGACGCTGGAGTGGCGGCGTCGGCAGTTCCCGGCCTGGGACGCGCAGCTGCGAAAATTCCTGTTTACCGAGGGTCCCATCACCGAGGTCAGCGGCGCAGCCAGCCGTCCACCAGGCGTGGGCCTTGGGATCGGCAGCCGAAAGGTGACGGTGGCGCGATGAGCATCCTGCGTCGCTCCTTCGCGCCCCTGACCCCTCAACATTGGGATGCTGTCGACGACGAAGCCCGAGGAGTCCTCGAGCGAACAATGGTCGCGCGCCGATTCGTCGACCTCGACGGCCCACACGGTTGGGAGCACAGTGCCTACAACCTTGGACGGCTCGGCGAGCCACAGGGCAAAGCCCCCACGATGTGGCGCTGCCGGCAAGTCCGCACGCTGGTCGAGCTGCGGGTCCCGTTCGTCCTGTCGACGCCCGACCTCGACGACCTCGCACGCGGTGCTCCGGAGGTCGACCTCGATTCCGTGGTGCATGCGGCCCGCTCCGTCGCGAGGTTTGAGGAACAGGTCGTCTATCATGGACTCGAAGGCGCTGGGATCCAGGGCTTGTTCGACGCCACCACGCACCGCGCCCGCAACCTTCCCGCCGACCCGGGAGCGATCCTGGAGCTTGTGGCCGGAGGCGTCACCACCCTCACCGAGGCCGGCGTGGAGGGACCCTTCCTGCTCGTGCTCGGCGAAGCGCCGTTCCAGCTCGTTGCGGGGTCGCACGATGGGTACCCGGTACTTCGACAGCTGGAGGAACTCCTCGGCGTCCGTCCGGCGCTGAGCACCGGTCTTCACGGGGCGGCACTTGTCTCGACTCGCGGCGGGGACTTTGTGCTGTCCGTGGGCGTCGACGCGTCCATCGGGTTCGACCGGGTCGACGGAGACCACGTGCACTTGTTCCTCACGCAGTCCTTCACCTTCGATGTCCCCGGCCCCGAAGCCATTGTCACCTTTCCTGTCTGAGGCGCACGCGGCGGGACTGAGGGCCTGATAGAGTGCGGGCTCGATGGCCGTCGAAGCAGGCATGTTGAAATGCGCCGTAGGCGGCGAGATACGGCGCATTTCGTCGGCGTCCGTGCTGCGGATCTCCCTTCGTCTGCCGGTATCCCACGGTCCCAAGGGCGCGGTGGTCGAGCTCGACGGCGAGTCGTGGTCGGTGCTCGACGAGCGCACCGCGACGCCGGCGATGGAGGACCACTTCGTCTTCATCGAGGACGACCGCGGTCGGCGGGTCATGGTCGTTGATCGCGTCGTCGGCCTCGAGCCGGAGTCGACGCCGGTCGCCCGTGGGGGAGCAACCGAGCCGTGAGCGCGGACCTCGTGAGCGCGGACCTCCAGCGGGCGCGAGCGCTTCTCGCCGGCGAGTATGGCCTACACTTCGGGCCCTCCCTGGAACCGCGTCTGGCCGGTGCGGTCCGTCGGCTGCCGCGCCTTGCTTTCGTCAGCGAGAATCTTTGGCTCGAGAGCCTGGTCGAGCTCGTCACGATTCAAGAAAGCTACGTTCTTCGGCACCCTCGTCAGCTCGAGGCGGTGGCGCGCCATGTTCCGATGTTCGGCCGCGTCTGGTCCGGTGCCTGCGCGCGCGGCGAGGAGGCGCTCTCGTTGGCTCTGGTGCTGCAGGAGCACCCCAACGTCGAGATTGTGGCGAGCGACGTGAGCTTCGAAGCGCTGGCGATCGCCCGAGGCGGCCACTTGAGGCCTCGTTCGCTGCGCGGACTCGACCCTTCGTTGATCCGGCGGCACTTTTTGGAGTTCGAGGGGGGCTACCTCGCACGCCCGGAGCTGACCTCTCGAATCCGGTATGAACAACGCAACCTTGCGCGGCTGAGCGCCCCGTGGCCCAAGGCGGTGGACGTCGTGCTGCTGCGCAACGTCCTGTTCTACTTCACCGATGCGCAGCTCTCGGCAGTCCTGGGCCGCGTACGCACGACCTTGCAGCCCGGAGGCATGCTCGTCGTCGCTCCAGCCGAGGCGGCAATCGTCGCGGCACACGGGTGGAGTTCGGTTCGTGGGATGCCGACCGGGTGCGTCGTGCCGTATCGGTCGATGCCGCCGCGTCTCGTGCCTCCGCGTCCCGCGACCGCTCCGCTCGCTCGCGAGGTTGTGCCGCTGGCCAAACCCGTCCCGGTTTCACGTGCCGTCTTGGTCGAGCCCAGGGCCGCAACGGCCGCGCTCGCGCGGCGCCTCGTTCGAGAGGCGGCTTCGCGCGATGTCTGAGCCCGATGCGACCTGGACCGAGGCCCAGCAGGCCGTCCTGGAATCTCGCGCGAGTCGGCTGCTTTGCTCGGTGCGCGATGTTGGTATCAGCCCGCTCCCGAGCGTGATCCTCGTGTTGACGGCAGGGGTCGAGGTCGCGCTTCCGGAGTCCATCGTCCTTGGGGTGCGGCGACTGCGTGAGCTGACGGTCGTTCACGGCGCGGCACCGATGTTGCTCGGTGTCTTTGCATACGGCGAGCTGGTCCTTCCCGCGTTCCAGCTGGCCTCGCTGCTCGGCCTGACTCCTCGGCCCTCAGAGCGACCATTTCTGGTCGTGGTGGGACGTACGGGCCCGGAGCTGGGAATCGAAGTCGATCGCGTCGTGGGCCGCGACGTGGGCACGCCCGTGGCCCCGACCGGAGCGTCGTTGGGGCTGTCGCTGTGCGGACAAACCCCATCGGGCACTCCGGTGCTCGACGCTGATGCTCTCTTTCACGACCCATCGCTTGCTGTGAGCTGAGATGAAATCCGTTCGTTCGAGACTCCTCGTTGGCATTGGTGCGCTCGTCGCCGCGCTCCTCGCCTTGGCGTTCATCAACTGGCTTCAAGGACAGCGCGCGCTGGAAGCCAACAACCGGCTCTACGAGGGGGGGATCCAAGCGACGCGGGCGCTTGGCGATGCCCACGCCGAACTGGAGGCCAATCGGGCCCACGTCCTCAACCACGTCGCGACCGATGACGCGGCGCGTCGACAAAACCTCGAGCAGGCGCTCGTCGCCAGCGACTCCGCGTTTCGTCGCCACCTTCGACGCGCCGGGGTCAGTATTTCCAAAGCGGCTGTGACGCTGGAGACGAAGGAGGTCGAGATCGCCTTCGAGCGCTACACGGACCAACGAGACGCTTCGGTCTTGCCCGCGAGCAGGGCCGGGCGGGACTCGGTGGGGCTCTCTGAACTACTGGAGGACACAGGTCGCGCGTTCGTCAAGACCGAGGGGGCTCTACGGTCCCTGATCGACAGCCAGGTCCAGGCG
>CAYGTG010001068.1:0-3249 GCA_964352485.1 uncultured Nannocystaceae bacterium
CAGGCCAGCGCGGGCCACCTGACCGCCACTGGGCTTCTCGTCGGCACGCCGGCGTATGCGTCTCCCGAACAGCTCGCGTTGGAGCCCGCCACGGCGGCATCCGACCAATACTCGCTTTGCGTGTCGTTGTGTGAGGCGTTGACCGGAACCAGGCCGCCTCCGGACGACCTGCGCGGCGAGGACCCTCCAAAACTCGAAGGACTCGCCGCGCTGCCCAAGCCGCTGCGAGCGCTTCTGTTGCGAGGCTTGCAGCGCCGTCCTGAAGACCGGTTTGCGTCCATGGAGGCGGTGGCCAGCACCTTGGAACGCGCGCGGTCCCGGTCGCGACGATTGGCCCCGCTGGTCGTCTTGGTCGCCGCTGGGCTGCTCGGCGGTGGGCTCTACGTATCGAGGGCGCCGCCGTGTCTCGCGGTGGCCGCGGCTGAGAACCCGGTCACTGATGCGAAGCGTGAGGACATCGTCGCACTCGCCGATGCTGCCGCCATCTCGCCGAAAGAGCAGCGCCGGATCATCGATGCTTTCGCGAAGTCCTGGACAGACGCACGCGTATCGGTGTGCCAACGAGAGCGTGACTCGACCCCATCCCGGCAAGAGATCAACCGTGCGATGCAGTGCCTTCAGGAGCACGCGCAGGTGTTCGACACGATCGCCGAGGTCGCCCAAGAGCCCTCGACATCGCTTCGCACGGCCGCCCATTGGATCCGCTCGCTCGACGATCCTCATCGCTGTGTCGACCTGAGGCCGGGCACGCCCATGCCTGCCAAGGGCGTCGAGGATGAGCTGATGCGCTTGCGAAGAGTCTCGACGAGGCTGGAACTCCGATCGGCGCCGGGTGATGCGAGCGAAGCCCTCGAAGTCTTCGAGCGTGAGGCCGCCGCCGTCGAAGCCACCGGCTATCCCACCTTTATCGCGCGCTGGCGGTCACAGCACGCCGGGCTGGTCGAGCGGGTTCACGGGCCCGCACAAGCCATCCCTCTGCTGGAAGACGTCTATGCATACAGCGTGGAGCATCGGCTCGATGGAAAGGCGTTGTGGGCCGCGGCGACCTTGATGGCCGCACACACCAAGCTTCGCGACGCGACGCAGGCCGAGCACTGGGCCAGCCTGGCCAGCGGTTGGGTCGAGAACTCGGAGCATCGGGATCTTCGAGCCATCTACCGCCGAAACCTCGCCATCATCCTGCGCGGTCGCGGAGACCTTGCGGGGGCACGGCAAGAGCTGTCGTTGGCGGTCGAGGAACTCACGGGGAAGGCACGCCTGAGCAACCCCAGGCTCTTCGCCATGCTCCACTACGAACTGGGCGGCACCGCGTTCAGGCTTGGCGACCACGCAGGCGCGCGTGAACACATCGAAGACGGAATTAGCCACTTGCAGCGCTTGGGCGTGAGTGGGGCCACCACCGCCGATGCCCTCCGTCTGCTGGCGGAGGTGGAACTCAGCGACGGAAGAGTCGACGAGGCCGAGTCTTTGATGCAAGAGGTGGTCGCGATCAACGACGAGACGCTCCCCGCGACACATCGCCTGCGGGCCACAAACTTGGTGATCGTGGGACGGATCCGTGCCTCGAAGGGAGACGCACATGGTGCGCTGGAGCTGTACCGAGCGGCTCTCTCGCAGCTCCCGGAGAAGGATCCCAGCCGTGCTTTCGCGCAGGGGTCGACCGCCAACGTGCTGCGGGAGCTCGGGCAGTTCGATGCGGCGCGCAGCGTGCAACTGCGAATCGTCTCCGAGCTGCAGTCTCGTCACGGGGAGCACGGTACCCACTACGGCGCCGCGCTGTTTGGGCTGGCCGAGTCCGACCGAGGGATGGGCCGGCTCGAGCAGGCGATCACCGGGTATCAGCGCGCGCTCGCCATCTTCGAGGAGGCCAACGCCGACCAACGCCGCGCGTTCGTCTTGCTGCGGCTGGGCGAAGCGCTGCTTGACGCCGGCCAGCCCCGAAGTGCGTTGGAGCGGCTCGCCCACGCCGCACGACTTGCACAGGTCGACGGAGCCGCATCGGCCGCCAGGAGCGCCGCCGCGCAGGCTCTGAGCGCTCGGGCGCAGTGGCAGCTGGCCGCAACCCCACAGGAGTTCGTCCAGGCCCGCCGGGCTGCGATCACAGCGCTGGAGAGGTGGCCAGCCGACCCCGACTTCGACCCGACGCGCGAGTCCACGGAGCGGTGGCTGTGGTCTCTGTAGCGCTTTGATGTCAGCGAGGGGTGCTGGGGTTCTGTGGCATCATCATGATCCGCAACTGCCCTCACCGCGAAGTCGGGGCACCTGCCGGGTGGCCAAGAGTCCTGAAACACCCTCATGAAACCGAGCAACTACATCGGGCTCCTCGTCTTCGGCCCGGTGCTGATCGTGCTTGGCACGCTCTCGCTTCGGCAGAGCTACGTCGACGAAGGGTTTCGAGACGGCGCTGTGGAGTTCGTCGCGACGTTTACCAACTTCGAATGCAGCCGCACCCAGTACTACAACGCCGAGGTCGACGACGACACGGTCTGCAGCGTCGACGTCGCGTATCAACCTCCCGGCGGGCAGCCGCTGCACCAGCGGATACCGATCGACTACGACTACGCGTACTGTGCATCGACCCCGGCGTTTCACATGGACGGGGTCGAAGGCCGCATCTACGTGCATCCCGAGACGCCGGACGACTTCTTACTGCCGCGCAATCCCTGTGCGATGTCGCGCTGGTGGACTGCGGGGTGGTTTTGGGCGTCCGGACTGCTGCTCAGCGGCTTCGGGGTCTGGATGTGGGAACCCTGGCGTCGACGCTGACAGCAGGCCGCGTCCGCGTCACTGTGCGCCGAAGTTCTGCACCCAGTACATGGAGTACTGCGAGGCGACCGCGTCGTAGGCGCCCACGCCGATCTCGTCGAACGCGGGGTTCATGATGTTCTCGCAGTGGCCGGGGCTGTTCATCCAGCCGGACATGACCGACCCAGGGGTGGGCTGTCCCCCCGCGATGTTTTCGGCTGCGGTCGAGTAGTTGTAGCCCGCGAAAGACATCCGGTCGCCGGGACCGTCGCCGTCTGGGTTGGTGTGGCTGAAGAACCCTTGGATCGCCATGTCCTGGGCGTGCACGCGGGCCGAGCACCGCAGCGCCGCATTGAGGCTGACGGGCGCAGCGGGGCCAAAGCTCGTGCCGCCGCAGGTCGCTCCAGCTGCCCGCGCCTGGTTGACGAGCACGATCACGTCCTCTTCGAACTCGACCATCTGGGGCGTCCACGACTGGACCGGATCGCAGTAGTCGGCGTACCG
>CAYGTG010001069.1:0-3245 GCA_964352485.1 uncultured Nannocystaceae bacterium
GAGTGCCCATAGCGAGCCCACCGGATACCCTCCGGGAACGGTCAGCGACTCACCCTCGAATCGCGCCGAGAAGACGGGGACCGCATCGAGGCTGTCGTCGATGACCTCGCGGGCGGCGACGTCGTAGGCATCGATGAGGGTCGAGGACAGGAGGAGCTGCTCGGCTTGGTTGTCGAACCCGTTGGCCTCGGCGTCGGGCCCGAAGGACTCCGAGGGGCGCAGCGCCGTGCCCAGAAGGTCGCGGACGGTGTTGTCGTACTCGAGGCGGTTGAGGCGGTGCAACGCCTGCGTGGGAGCTTCGGACTCCTCCTCGCCGCCGGCGTCGGAGGTGTCTGCAGATGTCTCGGCGCCGTCGTCCTCGGTGTCACGCCCACCGGGATCCGAGGTCAGCCCCGTGTCTTGGGGAGCCGGGCTGTTAATGCCGTCGTAGCAGCCCCCGGTCAGCAGGGGCAGGAGGGTCAAGGCCGCGAGGACGCGGCTACGGGCAGGGCAAAGAGCAGACATCTCGGGGCGAGAGCAGTCCAGTCACCGCACGGGGGCTGTTTGTCTCAGGCGATGTCCACTTTTTTTCCGAGCGCCCGAAGGCGGGTTGAGCGCGCTCCGGTCGAGCGCCTCACCCGGGCTCACACTGCGTCATCGTGGTGCGAAACACGAAGTCCTCACCCGCGCTGTAGCTGGCGCGACCACCGGGGTAGAGGTCATTCGCGACGTCGACCCAGCCGACGGTGACGGCGGGCACGGAGAACCGCACCGTGTAGATCTCACCGGCGGTCATGGGGATCGGGTCGTCGAGCTCGAACTCCTGGATGGTGTTGAACACGTCCTCAAACGTGACCTCCTGACTTCCGATCTCGACCCCTGCGGTGCCTTCGCCTTCGTAGAACCGCAGCGTTCCCGGGGATGCCCCGGAGATCGGGGAGCTGACGCCCAGGTCGACCCGCACGAGGCCTCCCGAGATGCCGACGGTGAACGATTGCCACTGGTCCTGTCCTCCGGAGCCGGCGCTGCTGCTCAGGTTCGATTGGTCTGCGATCGCACCGGGGCCGGGGTCGCACGCACACGTGCCGTCGTTGAGGGTGGCCAACGGATCGTAGTTGGATGCCGAGGTGACGGTGCAGCCCCAGCACGGTCCACCAGGACCGTTGCAGACGCCACACTCGTCGAGCTGTGCGGTGCCATCGGGGACCCCTTCACAGTCGAGCACCGCGCCCGTGGAACTCTCGGCGTCTTCGGTGTCGTTCGAGTCGGTCGTTGTGCTCGAGGAGTCGCTGCGTCCTTCGTCGCCGGAGGAGCCGGTCGAAGAATCGAATCCCGTGCTCGGGCCGGGGTTCGGATCGAATGTGGTTCCCTCGCCCGCGGAGGGATCGCTGGGACCCGCCCCGGTCGCGCTCAATGTGGTGGGGGTGTCCGCGCCCGTGGTCGTGGTCCCGATCTCGTCTTCATCCGAGTCGATCTCGATGTCCGCCAGAGGGTCCGCAAAGCACCCCGACAGCGCCAGTCCTGCGATCATGATTCCGAACCGCTGCATCCAAGAAGGGCAGTCCGCACACGCCGGATTTGTCCGGGTCCGAGCTGTGTCACCGCGATTTCAAGCGGGCTGCGAGCTTTGCGCGAATCGCCTTCATGTGCTCGTCAAGGCCTGCCATCGTGGACTCTACGAGTTTTGCAGAACCCTCCAGATGTCCGATCGCCTCCGCCAAACGATCCCGTGCGCGAGCGACACGATCGGCCATGGTGGCACGCGGAGTCTCGAACACCGCGGCCAGTTCTCGCACCGTCATGCCGTCGTAGTACTTGAGCTCGAGCACCAGCTGGTCGTCGAGCGCGAGCTCTCGCATGCCGCGGACAAAGAGCACCTCCTCACGGCGTGCACCCAGCATAGAGGTCATCGAGATCACGTCCTCGGCGACATCCAGTGGGTCGATCTGCGGGTCAAAGGCCTCGGCGTGCGCACGGTGTTTGCGATGGTGATGGACCAGGGTCCACCGCGCGATGCCGAACAAGTATGTTCGAACCGTCGCATCCCCGCGAAAGTCGTCCGGCTTCTCGAGGAGGCGTTCGAAGACCGTTTGGGTCAGGTCCTGGGCGATGTCCGGGCCCACCTTCGAGAAGAAGAACAAGTAGATCGAGCGGTAGTGTCGGCGCACGAGCTCACCGCTGGCGCCGGCGTCGCCCGACCTCCACGACGTAAGCAGCGTGGAATCGTCAGCCTGTCCGAAGTCGGGCATCGTGGCCTGCGATGATAGATCAGCAGGGCGGTGATCCCACGAGACGTCGTCCCGGGCCGCCCTCCGACGCCATCATGGGCCTGGCGGACGCGCTGGCCCGGCGGCTGGGCGCGGTGGCGTCGTTGGGTCCCGCGCCCAGCGGCGTCACGGTGGAGGGCGGTTCGGTCGCGATTCCGCAGCGGCTGGGACGCTTCGAGATCGAGGGGCGTCTTGGCTCGGGAGCGATGGGCGTTGTGTACGCGGCAAGAGACCCGATGCTCCGGCGGGACATCGCAATCAAGGTGCTGGCGGCGGACCGAACCTCGCAAGGGGGCATGGTCCGGGCGAGGCGAGAGGCGCAGGCGATGGCGCAGCTCTCCCATCCCAACGTGGTGAAGGTGTTTGCGATTGGAGAGCACGAAGACTCGCTCTACATCGCGATGGAACGCATCCGCGGGGAGACCCTTCGCTCGTGGCAGTCCGTCCGCCATACGCCCGATGAGGTCCTGGCCGTGTACCGACAGGCGGCGCGTGGCCTTGGAGAGCTTCACGAGCATGGGCTCGTGCATCGCGACTTCAAGCCCGCCAACGCGATGATCGGGGAAGACGGTCGCGTACGCGTGCTCGACCTGGGCCTGGTGACGGAGCTCGTTCGAACCTCCTCGTCCGCGGAGGTAAGCCAGGGCTCTGGCGGAAGTCTCAGCGGTGGCTCGGCGACGCGAAGCGACGCTATCCTGGGCACGCCCGCGTACATGTCCCCGGAGCAGTTCCTCGGCGAGCCGGTCACCGCGGCGTCGGATCAGTTCAGCTTCTGCATTGCTTTGTACGAAGCCCTCTACGGGGTCCGTCCCTTCACGGGGAAGTCGATGGCTCAGCTCGTCGAGGCGATCTGCGAGGGACGCTTCGATGCGCCCAAGCCGGACTCCGCGGTCCCGCGTCGGATCTTCAGGGCATTGCGGCGCGGGTTGTCACGCGACCCACGGCGCCGTCATGCGTCGATGCATGCGCTTATGGCCGCGCTCGGCGGTGGATCTCGGG
>CAYGTG010001070.1:0-3236 GCA_964352485.1 uncultured Nannocystaceae bacterium
AAGACGCGGTCGATGCCCGCGACGCTTGCCGCATGCAGGACCACATCGCTGGCGCGCGGAGTCAGCAGGAACACCTCGCGAACGCCGGCGACCTTGGCCGGAATGCCCGCCATCAGGACTGAGGACGGGTAGGCGGCGGTGCCCCCGGGCGCGGACACGGCGACGCGCGACAGGGGGGCGGCCCGAGAATGCAGGGACCAGCCCTCCGTCTCCACGCCGGTGGTCGGGAACTTCTGGGTGCGGTGGAACAAGTGCACGCGGCGGGCGGCGAGCTCGATCGCCTCGCGAACCTCGTCCGAGACGTTCGCGCCGGCGGCGTGCCAGCGTTCGGCACTCACCTCGAGATCGCCGGCGGTGATCGTCCGTCCCTCGAACTTCTCGACGCAGTCGAAAATGGCGGCGTCGCCCCGGGCGCGAACGTCGGCGAGGATGGTGCGTGCGGCATCGTCCGCGGCACCATCGAGGCCGGCGCTGCGGCTGCACCGAAGCCTCCACGTGGCGCTCGCCTCCGCACTGGGGGACCCACCGGCCTGTTGCGGGCGGAGATCGATGCGCGGCAGTCCTGCAAACCCGGCTGACATGGGCCGAAGGTACTGCAAGCGGCCCCGGGCTGCTCGCCACGGCGGCCCTTCGCGCGGCATACTGCCCGCAATGCGTACTTGCACCGACCTTGCCCGCGCCGTGGCGGCATCCGGGGTGCTCGTTTGCATCGTCTCTGGCTGCGCCGAGGACGGCGGGGAGGACTCGGACGCTCCGGCTCCCACACAGGTCGAGACCACTGGGGGCGATGACGACGCTTCATCGGGCTCCTCTGGGGATGGCGCGTTCGAAGACGGTCAGGACGTGTGCCTCTCGGCGTCGGCCGTGACGCCCGGGGTGTACGAGGCATCGCTTCAAGGCAAGCGCTCCAGTGGTGGTGGGGCCTGCGGTGCGGGCGGTCCCGATGTGTTCTTTCGGATTCGGGTCGAGCACCGGAGTGATCTTCGAGTGTCGGCGCTGGGCGACGGCTTCACGCCGCGGGTCGGGGTCTTCGGCAACGACTGCGCGGTGCGTTTCGAAGACAGCGGGTTGTTGTGCACCAGTGGCGTGCCGGGCTGGGTGTCTGACGTTCCAGCAGGCGCAGAGCTCTACGTTGCGGTCGGGGCCAGCCAGTCCGAGATCGATAGCAGTGGCGACGGTGCGTTTCGGCTCGATGTGCAGGCGCGAGACGTCCTCTCGCTGGGTGAGCCTTGCAGCAACGAGGCGTGGGGCCGGTGCGAGGGCGGGAGCACGTGTGCTGTGCCCGCGGGAACGCAGGATCCCGCGGTATGCACCTCGATTCCCGGGGATCGCTGTGGGAAGCCGATCTCCCTCGACGTCGATCGGGGCGTGACGGCGCTCTCGGTGGAACCCGGGGTGGTCCACACCGACGCGCACCGGCACACGTGCGGGGGCGATCGGATCTCCGAGCGGGTCTATCGATTGGATCTCCCCGCGGTCTCTGCCGAGGCGATACTGCGCGTGGAGGGCGAACGGGTCATGGTCCTCGCTGCGCGGGGGCCGACGTGCTTGCCGGAGGAAGAGCGGGCGTGCGGCGCCGATCCGGAGGGTCTGGCGGAGATCGAGCTGCAGGGCCCGTTGCCGAGAACGCTCTATCTCTTCGTCGAGCTGGCCGAAGACGAGAGTGAGCAATCTCCCAGCATCGTCCGACTCCTGCTCGACGACGGATGAGCGTCCGCTCGGGGTCGCAAAGACCTGCTGGTGGGTGTGGCGAGCTGCCGCGATGTGCTCTAAGGTCCCGCAATCATGTCCCGCAGCCTGTTTACGAGCGAGTCCGTCACCGAAGGTCACCCCGACAAAGTCTGCGACAAGATTAGCGACGCGATCCTCGACGCCCTCATCGCCGACGATCCGCGCTGCCGGGTCGCCTGCGAAACGCTGGTGAAGACCGGCTACGTCAACGTGGCGGGGGAGATCACGACCAACACCTACGTGGACATCCCGACGGTTGTTCGCAAGACGTTGCGGTCGATCGGCTACACCAGCTCGGACATGGGCTTCGATGCCGACAGCTGCGGCGTGCTCGTCGCGCTCGAGGCCCAGAGCCCCGACATCGCGCAAGGCGTCGATGGCAAGGGCGTCTACACGCAGGAGCAGGGCGCGGGCGACCAAGGCATGATGTTTGGCTACGCCTGCCGCGAGACGCCCGAGCTCATGCCGATGCCGATCTCGCTCGCGCACAAGCTGACCCACCAGCTCGCTGAAGTCCGTCGTCGCGACGCTGACCGCTCCTTCCTTCGGCCCGACGGCAAGGCCCAGGTCACCGTCGAGTACGACGACGACGGAAACCCCAAGCGCGTCGACACCGTCGTGGTGTCCACGCAGCACAGCCCCGACGTGAGCCACGAGCAGATCAAGGACTTCGTCCACGAATCTGTGATCAAGCCGGTGGTGCCCGCCGCGCTGCTCGACGACAAGACCCACTACTTCATCAACCCCACCGGACGTTTCGTCATCGGTGGCCCCATGGGCGACTCGGGGCTGACCGGCCGCAAGATCATCGTCGACACCTACGGAGGCATGGGTCGTCACGGCGGAGGCGCCTTCTCCGGCAAAGACCCCTCCAAGGTCGATCGTTCCGCGGCCTACTATGCCCGGTTCATGGCCAAGCACCTCGTCGCCGCCGGCCTGGCGGACCGCGTCGAAGTGCAGCTCGCCTACGCCATCGGTGTCGCCGAGCCCGTGTCGATCCGTGTCGACAGCTTCGGTACCGGCAAGCGTCCGGACAACGACCTCGCGGACATCATCGAGAAGCACTTCGACGCTCGCCCCGCGCGGCTGATCGAAGAGCTGGACCTGCTTCGCCCGATCTTCAGCCCCACCGCTGCGTACGGCCACTTCGGCCGCGACGGGGATAGCTTCACTTGGGAGAAGCTTCCCAAGCTCGAGGCGCTCAAAGGCGAGCTTTAGTTTTGAAGGGGACCTCGCGGTCCCCTTCGCTTCGGGGGCGTAGCCCCCTTCGCTTCATCCCCTGGCGGGCGCCCTGTCGGGCTTGCTCGTCGCATTCGCTCCTCCGCTTCATCCCAGTTTTGAAGGGGACCTCGCGGTCCCCTTCGCTTCGGGGGCGTAGCCCCCTTCGCTTCATCCCCTGGCGGGCGCCCTGTCGGGCTTGCTCGTCGCATTCGCTCCTCCGCTTCATCCCAGTTTTGAAGGGGACCTCGCGGTCCCCTTCGCTTCGGGGGCGTAGCCCCCTTCGC
>CAYGTG010001071.1:0-3234 GCA_964352485.1 uncultured Nannocystaceae bacterium
TGCGTCCGCGTCTCCGGGCGCGGTATCCGAGCCCTCGAGTACGCTGGAGACGGAGGCGGGGAAGCGTGCTCCTCGACTCGTCTTGTCGGCTTGTTTCGTGGCGTTCTCCGCGTGCTCATCCGCCAGCTCGGTCGAGGGGACGATTCTCAGCGAGTCCCTCCAAGAGTTCGACGGTGAGTCCGCCAAGGCCGTGGAGGTTTTCGTCGTTGCCCCGGGGCGGACGGAGGATCTGGCGGTACGGGTCACGTGGGCGGTTCGAACCGAGCACAGCGAGAGCGAGCATCCGTTCGGCGCGGTCGACCTCTCCGTGGAGCGCAACGAGATTGGGGCGACGGCACTCACGTGCGGCACCGGTGACCCGGAGCTCCCGAAACTCCTCAACGGGGACCGCGTGTGGAGGCTCCCGCTCTCGTGTTCGTACACCGCGCAAGGGCAGAGTGGGGAGGACATCTCGGCGAGCCTGTGGGCCAACGGGCTGCTGACGCGTCATTGAGGGGGCAGGAGTCGCGTCGTCGTGGGCA
The DNA here is from genome assembly GCA_964352485.1 of uncultured Nannocystaceae bacterium. Lineage (GTDB taxonomy): Bacteria > Myxococcota_A > Polyangia > Nannocystales > Nannocystaceae > CAJXVA01. The sequence goes on from CAYGTG010001071.1 coordinate 522, forward strand.
GGCTTCCGCGGTCGGGCCAATCGGAAGTTCGACCGCAGACCCCGACGATGACATCGTCGTCATGGCACTCGAAGGCCAGCCCGACGCCGGACCCGACGATCGGGCCCATCGCGGGGGTGGGCTGCTAGCCGGCGTCGCTGGCGGCTTGCAGCAGTGTGAGCGCGAGCGCCACGGGGTGGTCGGATTCGAGGCCGCCCTGGGCGCTGATGTTGAGCTGATTCTGAAGCACGGCGACGGTGGTGCCGGTGCCGGGGTCGTAGAACGCGCCGGCCTGAAACCCCATGACGGCGCCGTTGTGTCCAAAGCCGACGATGTCCCCGGACTCGATGCGGAATACACCGAGGCCGTAGTCGTCGACGAGCTCGACGAGGGCGGCTTGACTCTCGGGGCTGAGGAAGTCGGTGGTCAGCAGGGTGGACATGAACAATCGCACGTCGCTGGCGGTGGCGACGACTGCACCGGAGGACCAGGACTGCGAGGCGTGGTACCGGCCGATGGTCGCTTGCGGCGGGCCGCCGGCGACGACGACGTATCCGGCCGCGGTCGGCTCGGTCCAGTCCTCGTCGCCCTCGACGTAGGTGTGTTCGAGGCCGGCGGGCTCGAGGACGTTTGCGCGTAGGGAAGCCGCGTAGTCACGGCGATCAGCGGCCTCGGCGACGAGCCCGGCGATGACGTAGTTGGTGTTGGCGTAGTGGTGCGCAGCCCCGGGCACGCCCACGGAGGGTAGCGCGGCGGCGTAGTCGAGGAGTTCCTGGGGCTCCCAGATGCGGTCGGGGTCGGCGATGAGCGCTGCGCTAAACTCGTCGCTGGTGGAATAGTCGGGCAAACCGCTGGTCTGGTTGAGCAGCTGCCGGATGGTGATCTGCTCGGCCGCGGGGTGGTCGATCTCCCAATCCTGCAGAGTGTCCTCGAGGGTCAGTCGGCCCTGGTCGGCCAATCTCAGCAGCAAGGCGGCGGTAAAGGTCTTGGTGATGCTGCCGGCGCGTAGGACGTGATCGGCCGTCAGGGCGGTCTCGGGGAGCTGGGCCGCGCCGCGGACGTCCGCCCACGGTTCGCATCCGGCAGACTGGCCGGAGACGCTGAGGCCCAGGATGCCGGCGCGGGTCTGGTAGGCACCGGCGACGTCACGCAGGGCGAGCTCGAGATCGACGCAGCGCTGATCGACGCCGGTGGAGCTGCTCTCGTCGGCGCCGGTGGTGGACCCGCCGGTGGAGCTGCTGTCGTCGCTGGAGGTGCCCTCACCGGTGGAGCTGCTGTCGCCGGACTCGGTGGTCTCGGCACCGCCGGTGCTCCCAGACTCGACCCGCACGGCTTCCTGCGAGGAACAGCCGAGCACAGGCGGGGCAAGAAGGAGAAGCGAAAGCGGGATCCACCGGATCATCACAGGGAGTCCGTACCACGACCGCGGTCAGATCCGACCGGGGAGAAAAACCGGTCCTGTCGACTTCAACACGCGAACTTATCGTTGGAGCGCCAGCCACCTCGGCTGCTCTCTCGCCGCTCCCGGCTGAGTGCACGAAGTGCGTCGCTTCCAGGGTTTCCCAGGGTGTCGACAAACGCCACGCCAACCCGCGCGTCGGTGCCCGACTCTCCGCTCGGGAGCGACGACCACAAGAGACCGGCGGGGTTGGGCTGCATCGGGGCTGGTTCGTCTGCGGGATCGGGAGTCATCGAAGGAGAAGGCGCCGGTTCTGTGACGGTGGGTGCTGTGACGGTGCACGCCAGCGCCACCACGAGGGAGAGCAGCAATAGAGACGGTCGAACAAGCATGAGGGCGCGCGCCGCGGGCCTGGCTACCGATGTAGACGCGCGGGGCCAACGATCGTTGCTACGCAGAGACAAATCTCGCAGCATTCGTCCGTGACCGATACCCCACGCTTGCCTGCAGTCGATCGCATGCGTACCCAACACCTCCACCTCTGCGCCGGGCTCCTGTTGCTGTCCACGGTCGCTTGCCACCCGCGGGGTCGCATGGAGTACACCGAGCTGGAGAGCACCAGCGAGGGGCGCACCTTGCCGTACGGCGTGTACGAACCGCCTGGTTGGGATCGTCAGTCCCCGCTGCCCCTGGTCATCTTGCTGCACGGCGCGGGCGACGACGCGACCTCTGCCGATCGCGTTTAGCAGGCACGCCGAGACGAGCGCGGTGGGAAGCGCTCGTAGACGAGGACTCATGGGGCAGCGGGCGATGCCGAGAAGAGCAGGAGTTGTCCAAGTGGAGGGGCTCGCGGCGGGGGCCGAGCACCGCGGAGCTCAGCGGCGATGTCCCCGGGTGTGGTGACGGCCCGAGTGAGGCGCATGGGCCCGCTGCAGCGGGAGCAGACGGAGATGTCGACGCGGAAGACGCGAGCGAGGAGCTTCATCCACGATAGCCGAGAAGGGGCAGCATCACGGAGCTGAGCGCCGAGCAAGGCGGTGATGGCCGGGAGCTCGAGCTGGCCGCGAGGGATGAAGAGGGAGAGTTGCTTGGGCGGCGTACGCAGCACAGCGCTGGCCGGCACCGGTCCGAAACAACGCCGCTCGCTCTGCGCGACGTCGGCGTACACGCCCCGACGCACGCGAACCATGCGCCCGCCCAGATGGTGCACCAGGAGCTGCGGCCAGTAGCCAGCCTCAGCCGCCTGCTGCATCGCGAAGAGCCCTTCCTGGGCCGCCGTAGCCTAGCTTGCTGGAGGCGCCGGCGAGCGCATGCTCCTACCCGACGACGGCAGAC
>CAYGTG010001072.1:0-3234 GCA_964352485.1 uncultured Nannocystaceae bacterium
ATCGCGTCGTGCGGGTGCGGGACGCGATCGGGTCCAACGACGACCGGGAGGTCCGCCAGCAGGTCGGCCCTGCGCGGCAAGAAGCGCCCGCGCAGCAGGACGTGCCGATCGCCGACGTCGATGGTCGCCCCGGGCCGGTTTCCAACCGCAGACGAGAGGGCCTCTTGGAGCTCGGCGAAGGACACCCCACGCCGCGCGAGTCGGTCCGGATCCGCGCGGACCTCGAAGGTCCTTCGCGCCCCACCCCAGGTGTTGACCTCCACGACCCCCGGCGTGTCCTTGAGGATAGGCGATGCCCGCAGCTCGAACAGCTCGAGCAGCTCGGACGGGGTCCGTGTCGCCGAGGAGATGGTGAACTGAAAGACCTCGCCCAAACCGCCGGTGATAGGTCCCAGCTCAGGCGCGTCGATCTGTGGGTCCGCGGGGTCCCAGCCTCCCATGCGCTCGGCGACCAGCTGGCGAGCGTCCATGAGGTCGACATCCTCCTGGAACACCAGCGTGATCGCGGATAGCCCGTAGCGCGACAGCGACCGCGTGTTGTCGAGCCCCGCGATTCCTCCAAGGCTCGACTCGAGCGGCCGGGTGATCCGCAGCTCGACCTCACTGGGCGTCAGGCCGGGCGCACGGGTCAGCACCTGCACCTGGTTGCTGGTCACATCGGGCAGCGCGTCGAGCTCGAGGCGGATCGCGAGCCCCAACAGGCCCGCGGACAAGATGATCCATATCGCGAGGACTGGCCGCCGGAAGCGGACACTCGCGCGGACGATCCGCTCGATCATCTCGCCCCCTGGAGTGCGCCCTGCGGGTCCGTCGCGATCCGGGAGGTCGTGGTCAACGCCCCGCGCACGAACGCATGACCACCGGAGACCCGAAGCACCTCAACCGACAACCTCGCGGGGGATGCCTCACCGTCCGCGACCACCACGAAGACGCCCGCCGCGTCGCTGCCGACGGCCTCCTCGGGGATCCTCCAGCTGGGGCCATCCGTAGGTAGGCCCAGTGAGACCCGCCCGCGGGACGAGGCTTCAAGAACCGCGCTGTCGTCCGCCGGCTCGAACCACGCCTGGTACCCGAAGCCCGACGCGTCCGCGATGAACGTCACCAGCCGCAACGGGACGGGCGCTTCCCCCTCTCGCAGGAAGCTCGGCTGCATCGCCGGCTCGGGCTTTTGGGGCAGCACGGCCGACACGCGGCGGCCTGTGGGCGCTCGCACGATCGCCAGCGGGCCATCACCGGGGTGGCGAACCTCGCCGAGGCGAACGGCGGCCTCGACGACGACACCGTCGATAGGACTGACGAGCGTGTGCGCCCCTGCGCTCTTGAGGCCTGAACCGGCAAGCACGGCCCTGGCCTTCATCCGAGCGCTCCGGGCGCGGGCGATCTCGATCTCCAGCGCCCCCACATCCTTGCGCACGGCGAGGCCTTCCCCTTGCAGCTTCGAGAGCCGAGCTCGACGCGTCTGCAGCACCTCGAGCTCGCCATCGGCGCCACGAAGATCAGCCACCGCTGCTTCGAGTGCGGGCATCACCACCGTCGCGACCGGGTCGCCCTTGGCGATGGAATCGCCGGCCCGGACCGCGACCGCGGTCACCCGAGCCTCCAGAGGAGCCATCACGATCGCCTCCGAGTCCGCGGTCTGGACCACATGGGCCGGCAGCACGTCGAGCGCTGCGCCGCCGTCACTGGCGACCGGCGTGACCCAAGGGGAGTCAGCGCTGGGAGCCTGTTCCGACGCCACGCTCGCCTCGGCCGCAGGCTCGCCTTCGGAGGCCGTGCACGCGACGAACAGCGCCACGCTCATCCAAGACCCGTACCTCATGGCTCCACCTGCTCCGCCGCGGCGGCCAGCAGCGCGACCTGAGTCCGGGACCACGCGCGGTCGATCCGGGCATCGATCAAGCGAGCACGAACCTCGAGCGCGCGGCGACGTGCGTCGATGACCTCGATCTGTAGCGCCTCTCCGAGTGCAGCCTCGCGTTCGCGAAGTTGCACCGCACGATCGCAGGCCGGGACCAAGACGGTGTCGAGCTGGTCGTGCACTCGCTGCGTGTGCCCCAGCTCGTGCACGGCCCGCAAGACGATCGACCGCAGCGCCAAGACTTCGACCTCCGCGTCGCCGTCGAGTTGGGCCGCGCTGGCGGCATGCGACACCCGCTGCCGGTGCCCAAGCCGGACGAGGGGAATCGGCACCGAAAACGTCCCCTGCACGATGGTCGAGCCCTGGGACTCCCGTTGCGCCTGCATCCCGACGCTGACCTGCGGCCCCGACGACGCCCAGGCCTCCTCTCCGCGGACCGCCTCGGCCGCGGCGAGCATGTGGGCTGCCCGAGCCGAGGGCAGCGAGGCGACCGCGGCGATGAGGGCGCTCTGTTCACGCGAGCTGAGGACCGCAGGCTCGGGCACGGTTCCCTGCGTCTGCAGTGGCTCGGCGTGGGCCTGCCCCAGAACCTGCCCCAGCGCGTATCCGGCATCCACCTCCTCTCCCTCGACATCGATGACCCGCAGCTGGGCGCGCTCGAGCTCCGATACCCCTTCCACCAGGTCAGCCTCTGTGCGTTCCTGCGCCGCGACCAAGCGTTCTAGGTTCTGCACCCTGGACTGCTCGACGATCAGCTGTTCACCCGCCAGCGCGTGACGCTCTTCGGCCCGCCGCAGCTCGAGCCAGGCGTGCGCCACCTCAAGCTGTTGTCCGAGTCGCGCCTGGTCCAGCTTCGCAACCCGCCACTGCGCCTCGGCGTCCAGCGCTTGCCGCGAGCGGCGAGCGTAGCGGCGCACGCTGATCGGCTGGCTGATCCCCACCGTGCCCTCGAAGCCCTGCTCGTCACCGGGCGTGACCCGACCCCCCAGCTGTGCGGATACGACCGGGTTCGAGGTCACGCGAGGCTGCGACCGAGCCCCCTTTCGCGACACCTCCGCCGCCTCTCCCGCCGAGCGAACCTGCACCGTGGTGCCCACGATGCTCATCGCCGCTTCGAAGCTCAGCCGCCGCTCTCGGTCGGCGTGCGTCCCATGGGGTGCCGGCAACAACGTGAGCACGAGCAAGAGAGTCCACATGAACTCCTCAGTACCCGTCTCCCCGCCGCCCTTTCATGAGCGCAACATGAGAACTTTCTCAGGAAGGCCTCGTCGCAGCTCGCGAGCCTTCAGACCACCACCCCAAGCCCAAGCCCGAGCACGCCCCCCCGCACCCCCACCCGTTAAACCCGCAACGCCCGCCCAAGGCGAGCGAAGCGC
>CAYGTG010001073.1:0-2636 GCA_964352485.1 uncultured Nannocystaceae bacterium
CGGCTACCCCCTGCCGGGCAGATCGCTGTGGACCACCCTGTCACTCGAGTTCGGAGGCCCCTCTTCATGAAGTCCCGCTTGCTCCTTCTCACGGTTGTCTGCGCTTGTGCAGACCCACTCCTGCCCTCTGAGGACACCGAAGAGTCCAAGCTCTCAGCACCGCTTCAACCAGGCATTCCCGAGGCTGAAGCGTGCGATCTCGGACCCATGAACCCAAGCACGCTCGTTGTGACCACGACGGACTTCGCGACGGGAGCCGTGACCATCGTCGAAGCCGACGGCACGGTGCGGACCGACGTCGCGATCGGGTCCCCGGATGCAGTCCCTTACCCGGCGCCCCGCGGCGCGGCGATCGTGCATCGGCACCAGTACGATTTCGTCGACATGCTCGAGCCCGGCAGCTGGCGCTCTGGTGGCCAACACGCGCTCGAAGCACCCGACGCATCCTCCCCCAACCCCCACGCGATCGCGTTCGACGAGGACGGGCTGGGCTACATCACCTTGTGGGGAAGCGCGCAGCTTCTGGTCTTCGACCCTACGGCGGTCCCCGGCGAAGCGATCCGCGACAGCATCGACCTCTCGCCCTTCGCCGACGACGACTGCCGGCCCGAGGCGAGCACCGCCGTCCGCTGCGGCGACACCCTCTGGGTCGGCGTGCAGCGCCTAGACGTTCCCGGTGGCAACGCCCGCGTCGACGACGACATGCTCGTCGCCATCGACCTTCCGACCCGCGTTCCGTGGGATTTCGATCCTCAGACCCCCGGTGGGCAAGGACTGTCTCTGCTGGGCGCGGGGCTCCGGCAGCTCCGTCGACACGGAGGGGATCCCATGTCCTTGTACGGCCTCACGACTGGGATTGAGCGCATCGATCTGTCGAGCCTCGAGAGCACGTGGACGGTGCCCCCAGAGGCCTTCGCGGCCGTCGGCGCACCCCATCACTTCCAACCGCTATCCTTCGACGTCGACGCCTCCGGGCGATGGGCGTGGATCGCCCTCTTTCTGCCGCCGGAGGGCACCGCCCCCGACTGCGCAACCAACTGGCAGCTGTGCCACGACCACGCCCAGCTGTTCGAGGTCGACCTCACCGCGGGCGTGCCAACCCTCGTCCCCTTCGGAGCGCCGTTCTCGGCCGTAGAGCGCACAGTCCAACGCATCGGCGACACGCTGTGGGTCGGCTCTCGAGAGGTCGGAGCGGCCGGGCTGTACACCTACGATCTCGCGACGCACCCCCCGGTGCTCTCCGGGGGCCCATTCGACACCGGGTTGCCGCCCTACGCCATGATCGGTCTCGAACCATGATCTCCTCCCGCGCTACGTTCCTCCTGGTCGCGCTGAGCGCCTGCGCCCCGTCGGACTCCGAGGACGTCGCGTCCGTCGAAACCGCCGGCGTCGTCGACACCCCGGTGGAAGGCGTCTGCCCCGAAGGAGATCGAGACGACCCCTGGGCCGACTGCGTCGAGGCGTTCGAGCCGGGCACCGAAGCCGCGTTTGGTCATGACGGGTTGCCCGAGATTGTGTTGGGACCCCCAGTGCCTTCCCCCGGCGGTGGCTCGATGGACGTGGTGAGCCTGGGATGCGGCGGCTCGATCACCCTGGCCTTCGACCCGCCCGGCATCGTCGATGGACCCGGTGACGACCTCATCGTCTTTGAGAATCCATTCGCCACCGCAGACACCACCTTCGCCGAGCCCGCGCGCGTCTTGGTCAGTGACGACGGCGAAGATTGGCGGGCCTTCGCCTGCGCGCTGACCGGCGCCGGAGATTGGCCCCCCCAAGGCTGCGCTGGGGTCACCCCGGTCATATCTTCCGAGGACACATTCGAAGGCGGGGATGGGTTCGACCTCGCCGACGTCGGGCTCCAGCACGCCCGCTACGTACGCCTCGTCGACGTCTCGTCTGCGTTCTACGGCCATGAGAACTGGTGCACCCAGGAGGCGGGAGGCTTCGACCTCGACGCGGTGGAAGCGGTGCCAGGATGAGGTTCGCGTGGCTGGCCGTCGGTCTCCTCGGCCTCGCGGGCTGCCCCCGCCCCAGCTCCGAGGCTCCGAGCGCGGTGCGCATTGCCTCCGTCACCATCGACAGCGATGCGACGTTGTGGGCGCTCGGCGACGAGGTCCGCAGCAAGGTCGTCGCCGTCAGCGCGCTGGTGGATGACCCTCGCTACAGTCCGATCACGCAGACCTGGCCGGCCAGCGTTCCACGCGTCAAGGGCACGTCCGAGTCGCTCCTCGCCCTGCGGCCCTCGGTGGCCTTTGTCGCCGAGTGGAGCGACCCCGCTGGCCGTGCACTCCTCGAGCAGTCCAACATCGAGGTCGTGGTGCTCTCGGGCTATGGGGGCTTCGAAGACTACCGTGGCCGGGTCCTGACCATCGCCAAAGCGACCGATGCGGTCGCCGGCGGAGAAGCGATCATCGATGCGTTCGATGTAGATCTGCGCGCGGCTCGTTCGAGCGAGGGCGCGGGCCTGAGCATCGTCTCGTATGCCAGCGGCAACGTCGCGGCCGCGGGAACAACCTTTGCCGACGAGGCCGAGGCCGCCGGATTTGTGAACCTGCCGTCCCGCGAAGGGCTCGAAGGACACCCCAGCGTCAGCCTCGAACAACTCGTCGCGTGGCAACCGGCGGCGATCGTGATTC
>CAYGTG010001073.1:2646-3233 GCA_964352485.1 uncultured Nannocystaceae bacterium
TCGGCGACACCCCGGTGGTCGGCGTCGGACCCGAAGGAGTTCCAGCGGACGCCTGCGCCCAGAGCGGCGAGGCGGTCGCGGCCGTGACCGAGGCCGCGTTTGCCCAACAGCCCGGTATCGACGCCACTCCGGCCGCGAAGCAGGGTCGCATCATCGCGATCGACGGACCGCTGTTGTTCGCCACCGGCCCTCGCATGCTCGAGGTCACCCGGATCCTGACCCAGCGGATTCAAGAGGCATCGCCGTGAGCCGTCCGGGCACGCTGCTGGTCGTCGCGGTGCTGCTCGTTGTTGGGTTGTGGTGGTCCCTTGTCTTGGGGCCCGGCGATGTCCGGCACGAGGACGTTGCCGCGGTGTTCTTGGGGCGAGAAGTCCCCCCTCTGGCCCGGGCCCTCGTGTGGGACCTCCGGCTTCCACGCTCCGCGCTCGCGATGACGGTCGGCGCCGCGCTGGGCCTCGCCGGTGCGATCACCCAAGGGCTGTTTCGCAATCCGCTTGCCGAACCGGGGGTCCTCGGCGTGTCCTCCGGGGCTGCCATGGCGGGCGCGCTCGGCCTCGCCGCCGGGCTCGATGGCGACGGCCCCTGGG
>CAYGTG010001074.1:0-3228 GCA_964352485.1 uncultured Nannocystaceae bacterium
CCCATGCGCCCAACAACGCGCCGCGGGGGCACGCCCATTCCGCGCCCGGGGTTCAGGCGTCGTCGTCGGTGTCGTCGTTGGACTTCTGCCCCGGCAGCAGGACGTCGTCGCCCCATCCGCCGTCCGGCACATCGAAGATGCCGCTGCGCAGATTGTCCTCAGCGGTGATCGTCTGCCCCTCGAGAAACCTGCGCAGGGCGGCGTCCATCTCGTCGAGCTTGTTGGGGTCGGCCGCGCTGGAGTTCACTGCGGGAGCGGGGGGCGGCGCTTTCGATCCCCTTGGCCGGTTGACGCCTCGCGCCGCCGGTTGAAGCCGGGGCGGCTTGGGAACGCTGGCGGGCGCAGTGGGCACGTCTTGCGGGCGGTAGATCTGGGTTCCGCCGGCGGCCGGGACCACAGCGCTCGGAGGTGGGGATGGTGTCCGTGGGACGGAGGCGGGCGGAGGTGTGGGCAGCCGGGTTCCCGGATGCGCCGACTCCCGGGCCTCGACCATCTGAATCCACGGGGTCTTGTCGTTGTGAAGCTGCCGCCACACGCGTTCGAACGCGGCAAGTGCTGCGGTCGCGGACGCAGGACGCTCGTCCCGCTCCTTGGCCATCAGCGCCGTGACCAGGCGGGTCACGAGCTCGGGCACCCGGCTTGGCAGCGGTTTCGCTTCCATCGACACCTGCTGGAAGAGCAGGCCTCGAGGGTCGGCGGCGCGGAACGGCGCTTCCCCGGCGAGCATATGGTAGAGGATGACGCCCAGCGAGTAGAGGTCTGCCCGATCATCGATGCCGGTGCCCATCGCCTGCTCTGGGCTCATGTACGCGGGCGTACCCACGATGGCACCAACCTTGGTTTGCAGGCCGTCGGAGACCTGCTTCTTGAGCAGCTTTGCGATGCCAAAGTCGACGATCTTGAGCAACTCACGGCGCTCGTGATCCAAGGTGACGAAGATGTTGTCAGGCTTGAGGTCGCGGTGGACGACGCCATGCCCGTGCGCGTGTTCCAGACCGCGCAGCAGCTGGATGCCGAGCCAAACCACTTGCGGAGCGGGATACGGCTCGCCGAGGACCGAGCCCAACTCGACGCCTTCGAGCAGTGGCATGACGATGAACTTCAGGCCGTGATGGGTCTCGCCGCAGTCGAAGACTTCAATGCAGTTGGGATGGTCGAAGTTCGACGCGGCCCGGGCCTCGCGATCGAAGCGCCTCGAGACGTCGGCGTTGAGGCTGTATTCGGGTCGCATGAACTTGATCGCGACCTTGCGATCCAGCGTTGCGTGCCGACCACTGAAGACGACGGCCATGCCGCCCATGCCGAGGAATCCGTCCACGACATAGCGCTTGGCTACGACGGTCCCGAGCAGCGGCTTGAGCGCGCGGGGGAGTTCGACCGAGTCAGCGGGCATTGCGGCGTCCATGAGGTTAGCAGGACCGGGCGCCGCGTCGTACTGCTGACGCTCAGGTGAGCGCGTGTCGTACGATCCGCCGAAGTCGAGCCCTCGGCCCTCACACGGAGCACGGGGGGACGTCCGAGCTGGGCGCGACGATGCTCCCTCTGGCAATCACCACCTGGCTCGAGCGGATCTGAAACGCGAGCCCAAGCTCCGACGGCGCACCGGGGGTCAAAATCGACCGGCCAATGCCGACTCTTGGTCGTGGTGCGCGGTTGACACCGCGGCGCATGGAGGAAGGCTGCGGAACGCGGTCCGGTTCACCAGCCGCCGCCGGCACACCGGCAGTCCGCGTACTCGCCCGTCGATAGGCAGGTCTGCTCAGCATCCGTCCCGTCGTCGCAGCCGCAGGTTCGGGTGTCCCCGATCGCAACGAGGTCATCTCCATCGGGGCAGCCTTCGACCGCCTCCGGAACGTCTCGCCCCTCGGCGTCGTCGGCCGGGTCTGCGTCTTCGTCACAACCCGGCCCCATGCTCACAGCGAACAACAGGGCCGCCATGGCCCGACGAACGTCCTTCATGGACAAAGGCTACCACGCACGCCTGGCACCCGTTCGCAGCCTGTTCGTGCGCCGGACACCGCGCACTCGCATGTCGTAGGCTCGGCACCACCCATGGCTGACGCGAAACCGACCACCGGCGCCGTGTCGCTTCGGGTCCTGGACAACCTGCGCTTCGATGTTCCCGCGGGTCTGGTTGTGTTCCTGATCGCGCTCCCCCTTTGCCTGGGCATCGCACATGCCTCGCACGCGCCGCTTCTGTCCGGGATCATCGCCGGGATCGTCGGCGGCCTGCTCATCGCGCCGCTCTCGGGTTCGGCGCTGAGCGTGAGCGGGCCCGCCGCCGGTCTGCTCGTCGTCGTGATGGCTGCGATCGATGATCTGGGCTTTGCGACCTTCCTCGTCGCGGTCGTCCTCAGCGGGCTGTTCCAGCTGCTGCTTGGGCTGATGCGGGCAGGGGTCATCGCGTACTACCTGCCCCACACGGTCATCAAGGGCATGCTCGCCGGCATCGGCGCGGTGCTGGTGCTCAAGCAGCTGCCGCATGCGGTGGGCTTCGAAGCGGACTTCGAGGGCGACCTGTCGTTCCTTCAGCCCGATGGGCACAACACGCTCACCGAGATCCCCTACGCGCTCGGACACATCCATCTGGGCGCGCTGGTGACCGCCGTGTTTGGGCTTGCGGTGCTCATCGTGTGGACGCGCGTCGATGCCTTGAAGAAGCTTCGCTTTCTTCCCGGTCCGCTCGTCGTGGTCGTCGGGTCGATCGGTTTGAACGCGTTCTTGGCGGCGTTTGTGCCCACGCTTGCGATCTTCAACCCGGCGAACCTCGAAGACGGTGCGATGTTGGTGACGATTCCATCGTTCTCCTCCGGCGCTGAGCTCCTCGCGGCCATCCAAACGCCGGACTTCACGCAAGTGTTCAACCCGGTGGTCTGGCGGATCGCGGGGGTGCTTGCCGCGATCGGAAGCGTCGAGACGCTTCTGTCCCTGGAGGCGGTCGACAAGCTCGATCCCTTAAAGCGGACATCACCGGCGAGTCGCGAGTTGCTCGCGCAGGGCTGCGGCAACGTGGTGAGTGGGCTCCTGGGTGGCTTGCCGGTCACCTCGGTCATCGTGCGCAGCTCCGCGAACGTGCAGTCCGGCGGCCGCACGTGGTTCTCCTCGTTCGTGCACGGCATCTTGCTCGTGGTCGCGGTGCTCTTCGTCGCTTCGGCGCTCAACCTGGTCCCGCTCGCTGCCCTGTCCGCAATCCTGCTGCACGTCGGGTACCGGTTGGCCCCGCTGAGC
>CAYGTG010001075.1:0-3226 GCA_964352485.1 uncultured Nannocystaceae bacterium
CCCTTGGCTGGGGCTGACATTTGGAAGCGACGTCCGAGTGCGCGTGGCCAATCTGGTCGAGCTCGAGTTCGGGGCGGACGGGCTTGTGCACCTGCTGCGACCGGCGTTCGACTTCGTCGACGGTAGCGGTACGCGGCAGGCCGGTCGGGACTTCCCTGCAGTGGGCGGCTGGGCCACCGTCGGCGTGGTGCTCTCTTTCCGTTGAGGAGACTCGGGGTGGAACGCAACGTCCGGCTGTACCCGCTGTATCAAGCAGCACGTTCGAGCACCTTCTGGCTTCCGGTGTTCGTCCTCTACTTCTCGGCCCGGTTCGATGCTGCACAGGTCCTGCAGCTCGAAGCCATCTACTATGCGTCGGTCGTGCTGATGGAGGTGCCCTCGGGCTACCTCTCCGACCGTTGCGGCCGCAGGCCCACGCTGTTGTTGGCCGCGTTCGCCTGGACCGTGGGCTACGCGGCCCTGGCCTTCGGCGGCGCATGGTGGATGTTCGCTGCCGGGCAAGTGGCGATCGCGGCGGGGATGGCCTTCAACTCCGGGACCGACAGCGCCCTGGTCTTCGACTCGTTGTCGGCCCTTGGGCGCGAAAAGGAGGTCGCCGAGGTCGAGGGCAAGGCTCAGTCCTGGGCCGCGATTGCGATGGCCCTCTGTGCGCTTGCTGGTGGACTGCTGGCTTCGATCGATCTGAGGCTCGGGCACGCGCTGTCCGCAGTGGGGGCGGTGGTCGCGTTCGGCATCGCGTGGTTCATCCGCGAGCCGACTCGACTGACCGCCGCACTGCGCCCTTGGGCTCAGCTCCGCGGCATTGCGAAGTCCCTACGAAGCCCCGCTCTGCGGTGGTTGTTCGCCTTCTCCGTCGCCATGACGGTGTTCAACCACGTGCCCTACGAGCTGGCTCAGCCGTACCTCGCCCTGGTCCTGGGTGACCTTGGCGTGCAGAGCTTCACGCCGGCGGCATCGGGGCTGATGATGGCATCGATGATGGCCGCCGCTGCTGTGGCCAGCCGATTCTCGGCACCGCTGGCTCGGCGCATCGGTGTCGCGCCCGTGCTGCTGGGAGCCATGCTGATCCAGGGCATGGTCATCGCCGGGTTGGCCGCGATCGTTCACCCCGTCGTCGTTGTACTGTTGCTCTTGCGTTCGGTACCCGGAGCGCTGTCGCGTCCGCTCGAGTTGCACAGCGTCTTGCCCAACCTCTCGGCCCACCAGCGCGCCACCTACCTCTCCGTGCAGAGCCTCGCGGGACGCTTGGCGTTCACCGGGGCATTGGCCGCCGGCTCCGGCGTCGTCGGTTCGCTCGAGGGCCTGGGCGCAACGGCCATCTCGAGGCTGGCGGGCGGGGCCGGGATCGCTCTGCTCGCGGCCGCGGCCATCCTGATGGGGACACGCCGGGCGATTGCCGGTGCGGGCGAAGACACGAGCTCGTGAGGAAAGGCCTAGGCCTGGGACACGGTTTGGGCCGTTGTGGGACACCAACGGGCGTAAAGACGATGAAGGATCCAGCTAGTTCGGCAATACATGTCGTGGGACCCTCATGCCTTCCCGTGGACGAACATCTGGATGCAGACGCGCTTTATCGCGCTCACGCGCAGTTCGTCGCCCGATTCCTCATGCGGATCGGTGCGTCGGGGGAAGATGTGGCTGATCTGGTCCAGGAGGTGTTCCTGGTCGCGCATCGCCGGGGTGGGTTCACCATGGGACGGGCGAAACCCACGACGTGGTTGGCGGAGATCGCGTTTCGCGTGGCCTCGGACCGCCGCAAGAAGGCGCGGCGCCGGCTCGAGGATGCCAACGCCGAGGTTGTGGCTCTCGCGCCCGACGTCGCGGCATCGGCCTCACCCGGCAAAAAAGCAGAGGCTCGTCAGGCGCTCGCGCGAGTTCAGCGGGCGCTCGACACCCTCTCGTCCCAAAAGCGAGCCGTCTTTGTGCTGTACGAACTGGAAGGCCAAGCGTGTGACGCCATCGCCGCGGCGCTCGACGTTCCTGTCGGCACGGTCTATAGCCGCCTGCACTCCGCAAGGCGCGAGTTCTCCAAGGCCCATGCCGCGCTGGAGGGGTCCGACCCGCAAGTGCGCGCGCCGAACGAGTCGGCGGTTGAGGCCGATGCGAAGGCCTCGTCCCGCGCGGCCGTCGTCGGAATGAGTTCATGATGTCCGAACCTACCCGTTTGCTCGATGATCCCGCGATCGCAGAAGGCCTGCGGGCTGACTTGGTGCAGGCACAATCGGTCGTGCTCCAGGGTCTCGACGTCTCCGCCGGGGCGGCGAGTCTGAGCGCTGCGATCGCGGCCGAAGCGACAGCTGCTGGAACCGCGGGCGCGGGTGCCAGCAAGATGCTCGCGCTCGGTCTTGCCGGCGCCGTCACGGCGGGCGCGCTCGTATGGTTTGCGCTCAGCGATTCCGACCCCAAGCAGGCTGCGGCTCCCGTCGTCGAGTCCACGGACGGGGTCGAGGCCGCCCCGCTGCCGAGCCCCGCATCCAAACCCATCGCCAAACCCATCGCCAAACCCATCGCCAAACCCACCGCCAAACCCACCGCCAGACCGCTGGAGTCCGAAGCCGTCGCGGGACCGGGGGACACCGAGCCCGAACTGATCGGGGCGCCGAGCCTCGTCGAGCCCGTCGCGGCATCGCCTGAGGTCGTACCTGCGGTCCGCAGGCGTCCTCGAAAGGCGGAGAAACAGGCCGACTATCTGCGAGAGGCCAAGCTGATCTCCGACGCTCGGACCGCGATGAAAAGCGACGCCAGCGGTGCGCTCGAGCTGCTGGCCCAGGCGCGGTCCGAGTTCCCTCGAGGGCTGCTGCGGGAGGAACGCGAGGCGCTCACCATCCTCAGTCTTGCGGAGCTCGGCCGCTCCACGCAAGCAAGGGCGTCCGCCAAGCGCTTCCTCGAGAAGCACGAGAAAAGTCCGTACGCTGCCGTGGTCCGCCAGGTGCTCGACTAGCGGGGGCACAGAGCCAGCCCTACGGCCGAAGTCGTGGTCCCATCGCGAGCCGCCTCGATCGTCTGCTAGGCTTGCCCCATGGAGGTGAGCTGGCAGTACGCAGTGTGTTGCGTCGCGCTCATCTGTGGCTGCCAAGTGCGAGGGCTCGTGGGCTCCAACGAGAGCGCCGAAGACTCTGCCGGGACCGCGGCGGCATCGGCCGGCACCGATGGACGCGGCGAAGGGATCGACACGGTCGCCTCCAATTCCGGCGGCGGTACTGGGGGCCAAGCCGCGACCGGGAGC
>CAYGTG010001076.1:0-3226 GCA_964352485.1 uncultured Nannocystaceae bacterium
CGATACCGCTACAAGAAATCGTGGAACTCAATGAACCGGGCCTCCGTGCGCGAGCCGAGACGCTTCGCGCGGCGCTGGGATGGGACGAAAACCGGGTCGTTTCGCTGCAGGCGGCGATCGGTGGCGGCAGCCTGCCCGGGGACACCATGCCCAGCGTCGGCTTGTGGATCCCATGCGCCAAGGCATCGGCCACCGCGCGGGCGCTTCGCCTGGGGACCACGCCGGTCATCGGCCGCATCGAAGAGGAGCGGTTGTTGCTGGATCTGCGGACCGTCGACCCGCAGGACGACGCGCGCCTGCAGGGGGCGTTGGCAAGCCTGGCCGATGCCTGAGCTTCCCGAGGTCGAGTTTGGCCGGCGTCAACTCGAGGAAACCCTCGTCGGTGAGACGCTCGCAGAGGTCGACGCCGCCGAAGATCCGATCGTCTTCGAGGGGGTCTCTTCGGCAGACGTCGTCGCGGCGCTTCGTGGCGCCCGAGTCCTCGGCGCGCATCGCCACGGCAAGCAGCTTTGGCTCTCGCTCGACCGCCGTCCCTGGCCGCTGTTTCACTTCGGCATGACCGGCGGATTTGTCACGCCGGATGGACCGGGCCTGCAGCTGCACACCGGACCCAGTCTCGACGCCGCGTGGCCGCCCCGTTTTGCCAAGCTGTCGATGACGACCGTCTCGGGTCGCCGTCTGTGCATGACCAATGCGCGCCGGCTGGGCCGCGTTCGTCTACGCCAAGACCCGCCGAGGGAAGCTCCGATTGCGGATCTCGGGTTTGATCCACTGCTCGAGCCGCCGCAGGGGGACGCTCTGCATGCCAAGCTGCAGCGGCGCCGCGGTGTGATCAAGGGCTTGCTCCTCGACCAGGGCTTTGCAGCCGGGGTCGGCAACTGGGTCGCGGACGAGGTCCTCCATGCGGCCGGCATCGACCCGCGGCGTCGGGCCAACACGCTGAGCGCGGCCGAGGCCGGACGGCTCGCGAGCGCGTTGGCCAACATCATCAACAACGCGGTCGACGTCGATGCCGACGCCGACCGCTACCCACAGGGGTGGTTGTTTCATCGGCGCTGGAGTCCGAGTGAGGGGATGGCGACGACCACCGGGGACCCCATCGAACTCCTCACGGTCGCGGGACGCACGACCGTGTGGGTTCCCGCGCGGCAGCGTTGAGTACGACCGCCTACTCGGCGACGTACTGCCACATCTCGCCACCGCCGCCGGCCGCGACCATCTCACCGTCGTCGAACATCCAGACTCGCGAGAGCGCGTTGGCGCCTTCAGGCGTGATGTCTTCGAACGTACGCCCGCCGTCTTCGCTGATGATCACGAATCCGCCTTGGGCGGTCGGGATTTTCTCGCCCACCATCACGACCGTGTCACCGTCGACCATGATGTCGTTGACGCCGGCCTGGTAGTCGAGGCCCGAGTCGAACAGCTCAATCTTCTCCCAGTTCGCGCTGTCGTACGGGTCCGCACCGTCGATGAGATAGATCAGCGGGAAACGCTCGCTTTGGTCGAATCCGGCCACGATCATGTGCTCACTGTCCCAAACGTGCATGTCGAGCAACTCGCCGTCGCGGGTTTCGGGCTGGAGTTCGACGGTCTGGAAGTGGAACGTTGCGCCCTCGAGCTGCGAGGGCAGGTGGACCCGCGCCGGGTTGTTGATGAGGCTTCCGACGGCGTAGAAGCTGTTGTCGTGGTCGACGATGCGCCGGACCTGAAACGCGCCCGCATCGGGGTTGCTCAGGAGCTCTTCTGAGAGGCTGGCGACCTCTTCGAACTCGCCGCCTGCGGGGCGGTACGCTGCGGTGCCGCCGGTCAGCGAGTCGATCAGCATCTGTCCGTCGTCGGTGATCGCGGCATTCTCGGCCTGGACGACCGCTAAAAACGCGCTGTTGCTGGGTGTGTACAGGCCGGTCGCGCCGAGCATCGCGCCGCCTTCGTCGAAGCTCCAGAGAGGATATCCGTCGAGTTGATGAATGCCCGCGCCGTACAGCACGCCATCGGAGCCCCGCCGAATGTCCATGATGCGGACTTCATTGAAGCGGAGGTTGTCCTCGAACGTCGCGCCGCCATCGGTCGTGGTGTACAGGCCCTCACCGTCCGCGTTCTCACCGCAGCCGACGAAGCCGGTCATGCGGTCGTCGAACCACAGCGCGTTGGTGCCCGAGCCACCGCAAGGTCCCGCGAGTTCGCTCCACGCCAGAGGGCCTCCGGGCTCACCGGTCTCTGCGCCGCCGGTCGTGCTGTCGGCGCCGGAGGTCTCTCCGCTGCTCTCTTCGCCGGTGGTCGCCCCGGTGGTCGCCCCGGTGGTCGCCGGTTCGCCGGTCTCGGCGTTTCCTGTCTCAGCCGCCGAGGTCCCTCCATTGCTGGTGGACATGGGTTCTTCCTCCGCGGGGTCGCAGGCGGTGAGGAGAAACAGGGCCGCTAGGGGGGCAATGCAAAGGCGTTTCATGGGTCTCGTTGTGGAAGAGTCACCGCGGCCGAATCCGGATCACGCAAAGAGTGTTTTTCTGGTTGTTGGGCCCACAAGGGGTGCAGACACCGATTCTGCGACGCTGCGACCCAGGAGGAGTGCGAGTTTCACGCATCCAGTGTGGGCGACAACCAGGAGTCTTTGGACTGCCTGCAGGGCTGCCAGAAGAAGTGCGGTGGGGGCTGATACAACCCCGTCGTGGCCGAAACGCTGACGCTCGATCGCCCCGACGACTGGCACCTGCACCTGCGCGATGGTGACCGGCTGGCAGATACGGTGGCCGCCTCGGCGCGGGTGTTTGGCCGGGCGATCGTGATGCCCAACCTGCGGCCACCGGTCGCAACGGTCGACGATGCGCTCGCATACCGCGAGCGCATCGTGCAGGTGCGTCCAGCCGGGTCGAGGTTCGAGCCCCTGATGACGCTGTACCTGACCCCGAACACCTCGCCAGACGAAATCCGCCGGGCCATCGCACATCCGGATGTGTACGCGGTCAAGCTCTATCCCGCCGGTGCCACCACCAACGCGGATGCGGGCGTCACCGACCTCGATGCGTGCGCCGACGTGTTCGAGGCCATGGCCCGGGGCGGTCTCCCACTGTTGGTGCATGGGGAGTCCATCGACGCGCGAGACGATGTCTTCGACCGCGAGGGCATTTTCGTGCGCGACACGTTGGCCCCGCTGATCGAGCGCTTTCCAACGCTTCGGGTCGTGCTCGAACACATCACGACGAAAGACGCCGTGCAGTTCGTGACCTCCGCG
>CAYGTG010001077.1:0-3221 GCA_964352485.1 uncultured Nannocystaceae bacterium
CCAAACGGCGCGCTGCGAAGCTCCACCCGCAGTCCGTGGCCGTCCCACGTCAGCCGAGCCAGGATCCGCGGGTCCGCCTCCACAGTCCGGTCCCCAAAGGACAGGCCCTCCACCGTGAACGCTTCTTGCTCGGCCAGCGCCGCTGCGAGCCGCTCCAGCCGAGCAACGCCTCCCTTGGGCACCTCGAGCGTGCCCCGGGGCATCTCGTCCAGCAGCGGCTTCCACGACGCCGGCCGTTCACAGACCCCGAGCGTGTCGCCCTCGCGAATCAGCGCGACTGGATTCGAGACCAGCTGGCGGGGAGACACCGACAGCGTTGCGCCCGAGTCGGTGGTGTCCAGGACCAGTCGCGGACGCTCGCGGCGGACCGAGAGACGCTGCCCCTTGTCATCTTCGACCCGCGGGTGATCGGCGAGGGCACAGACCCCGCGCGGTGTGAACTGCGCGAACCGCCGCCCCGTCCATTCGTCGCGTTCGATGACACACGCGTCGAGGACCCCTTGGTCCTGCGGTGTCGCGACGACTTCGCCGGAGTCCGCCTTCTTGAGCAGGGTGAGCAGGGAGACCGTTCGTCCCTTGCGGGATCGCGGCCCGCGGATCTTGCACCCGACATG
Organism: uncultured Nannocystaceae bacterium; assembly: GCA_964352485.1. Classification (GTDB taxonomy): domain Bacteria; phylum Myxococcota_A; class Polyangia; order Nannocystales; family Nannocystaceae; genus CAJXVA01. The sequence continues at coordinate 615 of CAYGTG010001077.1, forward strand.
CAGGCTGTTGCCATGCCCGCTGACGACCCAGACGATCGAATCCTGCTTCGACTTCGACTTCGTCTCGTCGGTGTCCACCAGCGCTCGGATCGAGACCTCCAGCGTGTCGAGGGCGACCTCCCACGCCGCCCGGGGCACGAACGCGCCCGCCAGTCCCGTGGGCGCCTGCGGGCTCTCGTACGCTCCCTCGAGCTCCCGCATCAGCCCGTCGAGCGTGGGGGACTTGGCTGCGCGCGCCCGCCAACGCGGCCAGGTGGGTGGAAGCTGCAGCAGGGGGTCCTTTTCGGCATCGTGCGACCACAGCTCGGACAGCGTCCGCACGTAGACCTCCATGCCTCCGTTCGGCTCCGGGGGCTTGCCGAAGTAGGCGCGACGACTCTCCTCCTTCGCCACGATGGGGATCAAGTCCACGTAACATCCCTCGTAGAACCGCCTTCGCGAGGCCCCCGCGAGCACGGCCGCCTGCGCGTGCGGCATGCCGCGGGGGTCCGTGTTGGACACCGCGATGCACGCCAGCGTGTGCAGCAGGCCGGCCTCGCCCGTGAGCACCTTGTTCTTCCGCTTGAGCGCCGCGCAGGCCTGCAACCCCACCTCGGCCGCCTCATCCAGCGCGCCGCGGAAGAACGCCTCCATGAGCTCCACCCCTGCGAGTGTCTCCTTGCTCGAGCCCGCCAGTGCGCGTGCTTGCTCGAAGTTGCCGAGAAGCGCGAGGTAGCCCGCGAGCTCCCTGCGGGTCTTCGCCGTTCCGGTCACGAGTCGCTGCAGCACTTCCGGCGCCACGGGTTTCCACTCGCGCCGAGCGTGCTCGAAGCTCAGCGCGCAGAAGTCCTGGGCCAGCTCGTCCGAGAAGTGGCCGAGCAGGCCCGCTGGTGGAGCGTCGCCCGCGATGTTGATCCACGCCAGCGCTTCGCGATCGATGTCGTACTCCACTCGAGACCCGCGGGCGTACGCGCCCCGAATCAGCGCCGGCTTTCCGAGTGCCACCGCGATGCGGGCCTCGACCCACCATGTCGGAGCGCCGGCGATCGTGCGGTCGCGGACGTCTTCGAGGGCGCGGGCCATCTCATGGAGCGCCGAGGGGTCGAGCGTTCGAAGCTGCGCAAGCGCCCGTGCTGGCTCGATGGTGTAGTAGGTGTGGCCGCGCTCTCGCTGGATCAGTTCGCCGCGCTCGACCAGGCGCTCGCAGGCCGTGCGGACCCGTGCGCCCGGCTTGGGGTTGGTGGGCAGGGCCTTGGGGCCGAAGCCCCGGCGAATGGCCGCGACGAGGGTGGTGAGCGACGCACCGACGACCAGGACGGCGAGGGTGGTCTTGATGTGGTCGTCGAGGGTGGACATGGGAGTGGTCTGGAGGATAGCGAGTCTCTGCCGCCGAGGAGGCTGCTTCTCTCGCCAGGGGGCGTAGTGCGCCAGTGGACCCGGGGTGCTCGCGACTTGCTGCTCGCGACTCGCGACTCCGGCGTCGAGGGGCGCCCCATCGGTGGCACGGATCGGGAGCCGCCCGGCACGGCGCCTCAGCCCGCGCGCACGGGCGCGTCGTGGGGGAGGTGTCCGAAATCGCACTGGTCCTCCACCACGACCTTGAGGAACTCGTCCTTCCTCGTCTCCACGACCGGGGGCATGGGCGCTGGGGGAGGGTCGCGGGTCGCTGGTACAGAGGGAGCTGCTTGTCTCCCCAGCGGGCGTAGTCCTCCAGTGCCTGGTCGGTCAAAGGTCCATTTCTTTGGCGGTGCGCCGGGTCGCCCGGGTCAAGCCGGGGAACGGTACCGAGAGCCGAGTGGCCCGTCGGTCGCTTGACCTGTCCCCTGACTTCGCGCGGGCTTGTGGGCGTCCCTGGAGCGAGGCTACGGTGTGGCTATGCCGCTATGCCATCACAGCGTATCGCTCCATGTGTGTCTCTCGCGCTGCTGTGTGCCGGATGCTTCAGCCCGGACGTGAGCACGGAGAACGGAGTGTCGACCTCTGCTTCGACGGGGGAGTCCGGCCTGCAGGGTACTTCGGGAGAGTCTGGCGCGTCCTCGAGCGGCAGCGCGGTTGGACCGGGGGCGACTTCAGACAGCAGCGCTTCCGGGGACTCGACCGAAACCGCGACGGAGGGCAGTTCGCCTCCCACAATCGAGTCATTTTCGGTAGATGGCATGGTCGAAAGCCCCGAGCTGGTGGTCTCGGGAGGCTACCAACTGCAAGTCGTTGCTTCCGACGACGGTGGTGTCGAGGGCGCAAGCTTCTATCGCGAAGGGGTCTTGTTAGGCGAGGGGGCCGCTGACGGCGAAGGCGGTTTCTCCCTCGAATGGATCGTCTCCGGAGCGGCCGACAATGACGACGTCATCTTGGAGTTGTCGTCACCGACAATGAGGGGCAACAAGCGACGGCCGAGCTGATCGTGCAGGTCGAACTCCCCAACGGGGGGGTGGTCGAGGGCTGGGAGTTCGATGGCGGGGACAGCTCTTCGGTCTGGGGAATTGTTCCTGATCCGGATGGAGACGAGGTCGTGTGGGTGGGCAACTTTTGGAACGGCGAGGAGAGTCTGGCGAGGATTGACCGAATCGAGGGTCCGGGTTGGGCAGATGTGACCGCCGACGACTCCGAATTCGTCATCGACGCAAAGAT
>CAYGTG010001078.1:0-3220 GCA_964352485.1 uncultured Nannocystaceae bacterium
GGCCAAGCACAAGGCCCCACCATCGTCCGCCACCCAGAAGACTTCCAAGGACTGCCCGGCCGTCCGCCAGGAGACCGCCGACGCCGCGCTTCTCGGAGAGTGGAAGACCGTGCTGACCCACACCAAGCGCAAGGCGTGTTGGACGGCGAAGAAGACCCAGCGGGAGCGCCACCGGATCCGCGCGCTGCACAAGTTGGGGAAGTACGCGCAGTGCGAACGCGAGGGCCAAGAGTCCGGCGACCCCACGGTGTGGAGCATCGTCGAGCTGTGTCGCACCGCCGGCGCCTGAAGCCCGCACGCCCCACGACAAAAGCCTCACGAAGCGGAGACGTGTCTCGGGCTCGTGAGGCTTTCACCTCGAGGGAAGGAAGTGCCTCTTAGGCGACTTCGTAGCCGAAGTCTTTGAGTTTCTTGATCACGACACGCCGGGGTCGACCGGTGAGCCGCATGATGCGATCGATGTCGACCGTCGCACCGCAGGTCTTGAACAGCTCTTCCCAACGAACGGGATGATCCGACAGCGGCTCGAGTTCGTGGCCCGCCATCTTGAACAGGAGTCCCCACAGCTCGCCGGTCGAACCGACCGCAAGGCGAGCGAACGCCTCGGTGCGGTGCAGCTTGATCGTACGAATGGCCTTGCCCGTCCGCGTCGAGATCTGAGCCATCGTCTGCCCCATCAACGTGAAGTAAATGACCTGCCGCTGCGCGGGAGTCAGGTCATACGCTTCAACGAGCGCGTCGGTGAGCTGGTCCGGATCGAGCTTCACGGCGAGGAGGATACGCATTTTCCGACCGCGTGGACACGACCAACACGAGAAGCGGAGCCGCGCGACCAATTTTTCCCGATCTGGCCGCGTCGGACAGGTACCGGCGCGCTTCGGAGGATGCGCACCAGGGCTTGACGGGACCGTCTGTCCCCCTGTAACAGCTCTCGCGCTTGCGGTTCGGGGTCGGGGCCCCTCAGTCTGCCGGCGCAACCATACGGACCCATACGGACCCATACGGACCCAGCGGACAGGGTAGGGACCACGAACAAGGGGAAGCCGAGAAAACTCGCTACACTCCGAGGGCTCGTCATGGCCCCGCCGTCCGCGCTACCGCTCGTCCAATATCACGCCACACTCGTGGCGCCAGCCTGGGGTTCCTATTCCGAGCCGATGGAGCTTGAAGGCACCTCCCTCCGCGTTCGTCACCTCGACGTCCGCGAAGAATTGGGCCAGCCCTGGCGCATGACCATCGAGGTCATGACAAACCACCCGCACTTCGATCCGTCGAGGCTCGCGGGAGCCGACTTCACCCTGCACATGCTGCGCGAAGACGCGGCCACCCCCGCCGAGAACGACGGGCGGTTCTTCCACGGCGTCGTCGCGACCGCGGAGTACATCGGCGCGTTCTCGGAGGCCTATCATGCGCGCCTGCTGGTCGTGCCCGCGCTCGGACTGCTGGACAACACCCGCCGCAGTCGTGTCTTCCAGGACGCGACCGTCGTCGAGATCGTGCAGGAAGTCGCCACCGACTTTCTCTCCAGCCGCGGCGCGGAGCTCGACGTGACCCGGCTGGCCCAAGAGCTGTCCACCCGCGACTACTGCGTCCAGTACCAGGAGACCGACCTCAACTTCTTGCAGCGAATCCTGGCCGAAGACGGCATCACCGTCGCGTTCGAGGCCGACGAGTCTCAGGAGCGGGTGGTCCTGTTTGACGATCAAGACCGCTTCGGATCCGTGCTGCGCTCGGTCGAGGGACTGGACGGTGCGCCGCCGCCACAGCACGTCCCGGTCCGAGGAGCTCACGGGGAGCTGGCCGATGAGGAGACGATCGCCTCCTTTACATGGCAGCACCGTGTGTACGCCGGGCACGGAGAACACGAGCAGTGGGACTGGAAACAGGCTTCGCCGGGGCAGCTGCACGCCGCAATCGAGCCCGAGGAGGTCTCTGCGCGGCACGTCGGTGCGACCTACCACCACGGCGAACGTCGGCTCCAAGAAGACGCCGGCGGCGATGGAGCGCACCTCGACGATACCGCCGACCGCCTCAACCGCGCTCACCGTCTCATCGCGCTCGAGGCCAGTCTGTTCGATGGCAGCTCGAACGTGATGAGCCTGTCACCAGGCGCCACCTTCGAGCTCGACGGACACCCTGACACCGAGCTCAACGGGCACTACTACTGCGTCCGCGTTGCCCACACCGCCGACAACCCGCAGGTTCAGCTCGGCAGCCAAGGCGGCAGCAACTACGCCAACCGCTTCGTGTGCGCCTCACTCAAGCAGGCATTCGCACCCCCTGCGGCAGGGCGCCCACGGATCTTCGGGGTTCAGACCGCGACGGTGGTCGGACCCTCTGGCGAGGAGATTCATACCGACGTCCACGGGCGGGTTCAGGTCCGGATGCATTGGGATCGGGAGCAACGCGACCGCGACACCGACACCAGCTGCTGGCTTCGCGTGGCGCACAGCTGGGCCGGCGCCGGTTTCGGCACCCAGTTCATTCCGCGGGTGGGCATGGAGGTGCTCATCAGCTTTCTCGGCGGGGATCCCGACCGCCCGGTGTGCGTCGGTTCCGTCTACAGCGGCAGCCACACGCCTCCGTATTCCCTCCCCGACAACAAGACACAAAGCGGCATCAAGACCCAGAGCTCGCCCGGCGGAGACGGCTTCAACGAGCTCCGCTTCGAAGACGCGGCCGGCAAAGAAGAGGTCTACTTTCACGCCCAGCGAAACCACACCGAGCGGGTTCGCAATGCCCACGCGCTGCGCGTGGGCGCAACGCAGTCGGTGAGTGTCGGCGCGAATCAGACGGTCGGCGTCGGGGGCGAGCGGGCGCTCAACGTGACGGGGCACCAAACGGTGAGGGTCGGAGCGCCCCCTCCGGAGGACGGCAAGCCCAACGCGCAGCCCTCCAACCACTCGCTGTCGGTGACCGGAAGCATCACGCAGGCGGCCGACGACAGCGTCACGATCACCGCAGCGAATCAGATCACCCTGCAGTGCGGCGGCTCATCGATCGTGCTCACGCCCGGTGCCATCACGCTCGTCGCCGGAGGCGGCACGCAGCTCAGCATCGGCGCAGGGTTCGCGCTCGCGACGGCCGGGGCGGGCATGGCGGTCGAAATGGACGACATGGGCTCCATGAGCATGGCCTCGATCACCGGCAGCACGATCACGATGGACGGCGAGGTGCACTTGACCTCGGCTGGGCAGAGCGCACTCGACCTCACCAGCAC
>CAYGTG010001079.1:0-737 GCA_964352485.1 uncultured Nannocystaceae bacterium
CTTCCTTGACTTGTCCAAACTGACCGAAAGCATTCGAAAGGCTCTCGTCGTTTGTGTCCCAGCTCAGGCCGCCCACAAAAAGTTTCTCTGTCATCGATTGTCTTCTTCGTTGCGCAGCATCTGCCACGCGTCTGATTCCCGGACACCGACCCCACGCACTTCGTGGAACTCGGTCCGGAATTAGGGAAATACCCTGGTTCCCCACGCGACGCCCGCGGCCCTGATGTGGGTCAAGTCACGGATCGCGATTCTGCGATGCCACGGGCGTTGTAGCCGAAAGCTGGATCGGGACCGGGCGCCGCGGTCACGACTCGAGTGTCGCAAGGCCGCCGGGCCGAGTCAGCGCACTCCGGCGGCGGCGGGCACCACGACGCGCGGTTCTACGTGCTCTTCGTGTCGTCCAGGGGCGCGAAGAGGTTGTCGACATCCCCGGCCGTGAGCTCGATCTGCTCGTCGCCTTTGGCCAACAGACCGTCCGCGAGAGCTTGTTTGTGGCGCTGTAGCGCCACCATTCGTTCCTCCACACTCCCACTGACGATGAGGTTGTAGACGAACACCGGCCGCTTCTGGCCGATGCGATACGCACGATCGGTGGCCTGCGCTTGTGCGGCTGGATTCCACCACGGATCGAAGTGGATGACCGTGTCCGCAGCGACGAGGTTGAGACCGGTGCCGGCCGCCTTGAGGCTGAGCAAGAAGACCTTGGCTTGCCCCGACTGGAACTCGTCGACCGCCGC
>CAYGTG010001079.1:747-3217 GCA_964352485.1 uncultured Nannocystaceae bacterium
CAACACACCTGCCGCAGCTTCATCAGCGCGCCGAGGATGTCGATCGTCGAAGCCGCGATGCCCTTCTTCTTGACGACTTTTCGCACCAACGCATGGCCGGCGATGCGGATCGATTCGTAGAGGTCGCGCTGAGGCCCCTTGAGGACGACCGGCCGCGTCATGATCGTCTTGGGCGGGAGGTCCGTGGCGACATCGGTCTTGAGTCGTCGCAGGATGAACGGCGCGACTCGGCGCCGCAGCGTGTCCATCCGGTCCGTGTTGCCCTGCTTTTCGATCGGGACCCGGAACGCGGATCGAAACTGCGTGGCAGCGCCGAGCAAGCCGGGCATGGCGAAGTCGAACAGAGCCCACAGCTCATCGAGGTTGTTCTCGACCGGCGTGCCCGACAGCGCGATTCGGTATTGGGCATCCACGGCCTTGACCGCAGCGTGAGCCTGCGAGCGCGCGTTCTTGATGGTCTGGGCCTCGTCGAGGACCACCATATAGAAGGACTGCGACCCAAAGACGTCGTTGTCCCGCATGAGCAGGCCATACGTGGTGATGACCACGTCCGCGAACTTCACGTTGCGTACCACGTGACGGCGGCGGCTGCCGTAGTGCACATGGACCTCCAGCGAGGGCGCGAACTTGGCGATCTCGCGAGCCCAGTTTCCGACCAAAGAGGTTGGTGCGACCACGAGCACGGGCTCGCGCATCCGCCCCGATTCCTTCTCGGTGAGGATGTGGGTGATGGTCTGGAGCGTCTTGCCCAGCCCCATGTCGTCCGCGAGGATCGCACCCGATCCGTGCTCACGGAGATTCTGAAGGAAGGCCAGGCCCTCCATCTGATAGGGGCGCAGCGTGGCATGGAGCCCGCGCGGAGGGTCGACCATGGGAGGGTCGTTGCGCGGCACCTTCATGCGAACGCGCTCGGTGTCGCCCGACCAGTTCAGGCTGTCGTCTTCGAATGCGCTCTGCAGTTCGTCGAGAACATCCGGAGCCAGCTCGGGAATCCGAAGCCCGCCTCCAGGCCCAGTGCCCTCGATCTCATAGAGTTCCGAAAGTACGCGCACCACGGCCTGAATTCGGCCGGGGGGAACGGCAAGGTACCGCTTGCCGCCCAATGGCAGCGCCATCTGGCGCTGGCGAGGCGTTTGAAGAAGCGCCTGCATACCGCGGGTCTCGATGAGATCGAGGAGCACGGGCAAGAGATCAACCTGCTCACCGTCGACTTCGACGCCGAGCTCCAACTCGAACCACCCTCGCTCTTCGCCCGGTTCGGTGCCCTCGTCCGAGCCGGCATCAGCCGTGACGGAGGCGTACCAAGTCGCGTCATTGACGACGTGGCAGGGGTAGTCCGCGTCGATGTCCACTTCCCACCCCAAAGCCCGTAGCTTGGGGACAACCGTCGTGGAGAACGCGGTGAGCACATCCACATCGCCGTCCAAGCTGACGGCATAGTCGGCCGAAGCGCCAGGCAGCAGGGCAATGTCCTCGAGGTCAGCCACCTCCACCGCGCCAAAGCCCTCGAGCACGCGGCGGCACTCCGATTCGCTGCGACCGTCGCGAAAGCACTCCTCGAGCGTCAACGGACTCCCGGCCTCGACAAGGAGACCGGAGTAGTTGAAGCGAAGATCGATCACCGCACTCTCAACCTCCCGGAAGTCGTCGCCGAAGCCTTCCGATTGGTCGATGAGCAGGGTCTCGCTTCGCAGCCTCAAGCACGGAACAAAGGGCCGCACCGAGGCAGCAGCCGAAGCAAACTGCATGGGCCGCCATTATGGTCAAAGCGCGATCCCTGTCTAGCCTTTCGCGTGGATTCATTCGCTTTTTCTCAGAGCAACCCGATCAATCTGATCAGGTGGTTGCCTGTGCGATCGAGCCCGTCGATGGACGAGGTCTTCAGCGTCCACTGTGGAGATCCTGTGCTTCGGATTCCCTCGTTTTCGATCGGCAACGTCGATGGCACTCCGTCGCGGCGTGACAGATAGGTTGCTGCTGTGGTGGACCCTAGCCAAGGAGCCCACGAGTCGGAACTCCGGGAAGCCTGGGACGCCAAGGCTTTTGACCGCGCAGCGCCGATGGCCTTGGACCGATCCGGGTCGGAGCGCCCCTGGATCCTGACGAGCTGTTTTCCGATCTTTGCGGCCCCCACACGTCCGCGCGCGGACGAAGGATCGGTTGCAGCAGCTCCGCGAAGCCCTCGACCCGGACGAGCAGTCGCTCCATGTCGTGGAACGAAACCGCCGACGTGCTCGTCGAGCCAGATGACGAACGCTCGCAAGCCCAACGTTCCGCCGGGCTGCTGGGCCGCCCTCAAAGGCGCTCGGGCCGGCGCGCCTCGCGACACAACCCACGAAGCGCACAGACCTCCCAAAGTCGGTATTCTGCCGGCGTCGTGGTCGGATCGAAGCTTCGGGCCACCTCCCCCTGGTGTGCCCTCCTGGCGCTTGCCTTGCCACCGACGGTGACCGCCCGGCCCACCGTCGTC
>CAYGTG010001080.1:0-3217 GCA_964352485.1 uncultured Nannocystaceae bacterium
TCGTAGGCCGCGGCGTCGTTGGCCACGGCCGCGTAGCCGGCAAAGACCACGGGCGCGGTCACGCTCGCACTCGCGCTCCCCGGCATCGGCCCAAACGACCCCTGGGCCGCAGGTGCGGTGTTGCCTTTTCGCGCGATGCTGAGCGTGGGTGGCGTGACCAGATCGGCGCCGATGGCGATGCCGAATCGATGGCGGAAGTCGTCCCCGACCGGTTGAACGCCCGCCGCCGCGAGCTTTTCGATGACCACCGAAGCCGCGCGGTCGATGTCTGGGTGCAGGCTGTAGCGGCCCCCCAGCTCGTCGGAGGCGAGCGCTTCGATCGTCGCCATCATCTGTGAGGCCTCGATCGCTGCCGGCTGCGGGTCGCTGGAGGCACCCCCGTCAGGCTCAGCCGATGTAGGTCCCGCGCTTCGGCATGCTGCCAGCAGGAACATGGCGAGGATCGAAGGGCCCAGTCGCATGGCCGGAGTACACCCCGTGCGAGCCCCGGCGACAAATCCGTGGCTGCCTGCCGGGCTGGGTGTGCTGCCTCACCTCTTTGCGGTTCCGCGCGACGGCAGGGGCGGGTCCTTGTGTTGACGCCTCTCGCTCGGTCAGCGTACCGTCCACAAACTGGTCGAACGCCTGCCCTTCGGGGGATTAGAGCAGGGTTCCAACTCACCACACGTGGTGCACCGAGGGTCTTTCGAGGCCCGGCGTCTCAGAAGAAGGTACGACATGAATCGACTTGCATTGTTTGGATCTTGGAAGCGGCTTGGCGTCCAAGCGGGGCTCTTGGCGGGTTTGGGACTCGCGTTCGTTGGCGGTTCCGAAAAACCGGCCCAAGCGGGCGCCGACTGCGTCGGTGACGAGGCGTGTTCGTTCAAGAAACCGAACCTGCTCATCGTGCTCGACTACTCGTCTTCGATGAACGACGACTTTCAGCCGGGGCAGACCCGGTGGGAAGCCGCCGTCGAGGCGATCGAGAACGTCATCACCACGGACAACGGATTCTTCGACGAGTCGATGCACCTGGGCCTGATGCGCTTCGGTCACGACCCCGACCCGGAGAACGACGGCACGACCATCACGGTCGCGGGCCAGACGGACCCCTCGGGCATCACCGACGGTCAGTCGCTCGATGTCGGCTGGTACGACCAGGACAACGACCCCACCGGGTACTTCGAGTGCAACGGTGAGAACATCGTCAGCTTCCTCAATGCCGTCGAGCCGCCGCTGTGCGTGGGGCTCAACTGCGCGGGCATCGGCACGTGGACCCAGGGCGCCCTTCAGGCCTCGCGCGACTACATCGCGCAGACCCGGAGCGACCACCCCGAAGACGTCGTCGTCGACGACGAGCGAGCATACTTTGTCATGCTGATGACGGACGGCGTCTGGACCACGCAGGTGGGTCAAGCTCCCGTCAACGCTGGCGAGCAGGCGATGTTCGACCCCGTTCCGGTCGGTGGTGACCTGTTCTCGACCGACGACGTGCCCGTCTACGTGGTCGCCTTCGGTGATGCGATCGGCGAGAGCTTCGGCGACGACCTCGCGAACGCCGGCGGCACGGTGCAGGCGATCGACGCCGGCGCGGGCCAATTGGTGCCGGCACTCGAAACCGTCATCGACGACATCGAGGACACGGTCATCATCCCCGAGTGCACCGGCGGCCTGCCGCGCATCATGGTCATCCTCGACGCGTCGAGCTCCATGCTGAACACGGGCAACCCGCTCGACCCCGACAACTACGCCTCGGGTGCGATGGGGATGACCGGTTGGGACCAGGCACGCGAAGCACTCTCGGGTGCGAGCTCGATCTTCGACGTGCTCGTTCCCGGCGTGAACAACCAGCCGGTGGAGGACCTCGTCCACCTTGGCCTTATCGCCTTCGGTAGCGAGGACGACCAGCAGCTGCTCGTCGACTACGGACCCTGCATGGAGGACAACTTCGGCTGGGCGCTCGATCCCAACACGACGTGTGGCGCCGGTTGTGCCGACCCCTGGGGCGGACCTCCGATCATCTGGACGCCGCAAGGCCCAGCCAGCGCTGGGTACCCTGGCTTCGACCAGGACACGTACAGCGTCATGCCAGACTGCAACACCGGCATGTTCGACCTCGATGCCTGCACCGGCTCGGCCACCGCGACCCACACCGGTCTCGCCCTGGCCAACAGCAACGCCGAGGCCTACCGCCTGTCGCCGCCCGCCCTGTACCCGGCCGACGAGAACACGCAGTTCTTCAACATCCTGATCACCGACGGCGCCTACAGCCTCAACGGCTGGTCCACCGACGAGCAGGTGTCCGCTGAGCTCACCGACATGGTCGCCAACGACAACACGACCACGTTCGTGATCGGCTTCGGGGACGACGAGCAGCTTGCGCCGCTCGAGCTTGGCAACATGGCCTGCTGGGGCTCCGGCGGCACGGGCATCCCCTGTGCGGGCGGCACCATCGACTACTTCACCGCGGCCAACCAGGCCGAGCTGGAGACGGCGCTGGGCACCATCATCGAGCAGATTAACTTCGATCCGTGCTGCGGATTCAACGACTGCTCGTTCAACCCCGAGCCCACCACCGGCGAGCCCGACCCCGAGCCCAAAGAGGGCAGCACCGGTCCTGAGACCGGCGGCGAGAGCAGCACCGGTCCTTCGATCACCGGCGGCTCCACCACCTCGGGCAGCGCGGAAACCGGCGCCGGGAGCAGCACGACCAACGCCTCGGCCGACAGCTCCGGCGGAGACGAGTCCACCTCGAACGACCCGACCGTCGACCCGACCAACGACCCGACCAACGTGACCGGGGACGACTCCGACGGCGACGAGTCCAGCGGTGGTGACACCGCCGGCGCGCTCGACGACGACGGCTGCGGCTGCTCCGCCGGAAACGACGACGGCTCCGGCTGGCTCGGCGGCATGCTGATGTTCGGCCTCTTCGGCCTGGTGCGGCGCCGCAAGTAAGTCAGCTTCGGCTGCTCCCTGCTGAGAAGAAGATGACGCCGTCGCGGGAAACCGCGGCGGCGTTTCTCGTTGTGGGCGCCCTGAGCAGCCTCAGGTGCCGCAGAAGGTCTTGAAGCCGTCGTCGAACGCGTCCGGTGCGGGCTCGGCGAATCGTGCAAAGCCCTGGCGGACCTCGAACGGCTGGGTGATGGCCTCGAGCAGGTCGTGGGTGGGGCCAAGGTCTCCGCCGACCGCCGCATCGAGCGCCGTTTCGACCAGATGGTTGCGCGGGATGTAGACC
>CAYGTG010001081.1:0-3216 GCA_964352485.1 uncultured Nannocystaceae bacterium
CCCATCGTTCGTGCCCAGTATCTCGTGATCGGCAGCGGTCTCGCAGGGCTGTACTTTGCATTGCAAGCCGCCGAGCGGGGCACGGTCACCATCCTGACCAAAGCCGAGCCGCTCGACTCCAACACGCGGTGGGCCCAAGGTGGCATCTCGGCGGTCCTGGGGGACGACGACTCGTTGCAGTCCCACGTGGACGACACCCTGCGCGTTGGCGCAGGCCTGTGCGACGAAGAGATGGTGAAGCGGTGCGTAGAGATGGCGCCCGGTCTGGTCCGTCGGCTCGCGACCGACTACGGCGCTGCGTTCGACCGTCAAGACGACGGAGACTTCAAGCTCGGACGGGAGGGCGGCCACTCGCACCGACGGGTCGTGCACCACCTGGACACGACCGGGGCCGAGATCATGCGCTCCCTGCTGGCAGCGGCGCGCAAGCACCCCAACATCACGATCATTGCCCGGCAAATGGTCGTCGACTTGCTGAGCTGGTCCAAGGTCGACGGCACGCGCGGTTGTTTTGGCGCCTACAGCCTCGATCTCGCCTCCGACACGATCAGCGTTCACATCGCGCCCGTGACCGTCCTGGCCAGCGGCGGCGCGGGCAAGGTGTATCGGTACACCTCCAACCCAGACGTGGCCACGGCCGATGGCGTCGCGATGGCCTACAGACTCGGGGCGAAGGTTGCCAACCTCGAGTTCATGCAGTTCCACCCCACGTGCCTATTCCACCCTGGCGCCAAGAGTTTCCTGGTCTCCGAGGCGGTCCGCGGCGAAGGGGGCATCCTGCGCCGCGTCGATGGCAGCGAACTCATGGAGGGCAAGCACCCCATGAAGAGCCTCGCCCCTAGGGACATCGTGGCTCGTGAAATCGATGGCGAGCTCAAGCGCTCGGGCGCGGAGTTTGTGCACCTGGACGTCACGCACCTGTCCGGCGATTTCATCGTCGAGCGCTTTCCGGGCATCTACAACCGCTGCCTCGAGCTGGGCCTCGACATGCGGACCGACCCCTTGCCCGTGGTCCCCGCGGCCCACTACATGTGCGGCGGCGTCGTGGTCGATCGCTTCGGTCGCACCGACATGCCCGGGCTCATGGCCATCGGCGAGGTCGCCATGTCCGGGATGCACGGGGCCTGCCGCCTGGCCAGCAATAGCTTGCTCGAAGCGTTGGTGCTCGCCACCGGGGCCAACGAAGTGTGCGACGCGTTTGGGCGCGAGCCGCCGGATCACGTCAACCATTGGAACGCCAGCGACACCGTCCACTCCGACGAGGCGATCATGGTCAGCGCGAACTGGCAGGAGGTTCGCGCGCTGATGTGGAACTTCGCCAGCATCGTCCGAAGCAACAAGCGCCTACGCCGAGCGGAGCGCCGCATCGAGCTCATCCGCGAAGAGATTCGCCAGTACTACACCCGATTCCGGGTCACCAAAGACATGCTGGAGCTGCGAAACATCGCGCTCACCGGACATCTGATCATCGAGTGCGCGACGCGGCGGCGAGAGAGCCGAGGCTTGCACCACACGCTCGACTACCCGAACACCGACCCCTCGCAGGCCCACGACACGATCCTCAACCGTTGGGAGGGGCCATGAGACTCGCCACTGCCCTGCTCACGACCGTCATGCTTGCGTCGTGCTCACGGGTGCAACACCGCAGCCCTGAGCAGCTTCGGGAGTCCTACCTCAAGGCACTCCCGGGCGACAACGCAAAGACCGCCTACGCGATGCTGACCCCCGAGGTGCAGGCGCAGGTCCCGTTTGACGAGTTTGAGGCCCGATGGAAGGCCGAGGCGGCCGAACGCCAGAGCCGATCGCAAACCGCACGCACCCTGCCCCCCGAAGACACTGTGGGCTTGCGCGGCGGAACGACGGCTCACGAAGGCGGCAGAGTGCTCACCTGGTCTGAACTCGGAGGTGTCTACTACGTCACGTCCGGACTCCCGGGGACTCCGCAGTCCACGACCCCCGCGCAGACCGTCCACGCCCTCATCGCGGCCGTCCGAGAAGCCGATCTCGGCGGCGTTCGTGCGCTGCTTGGTGACACGTTGGCCGATGCCCTCTCCGAAGACTGGCAAGCCCGGGTCGATGCGATCGAAGAGGCGCTCGATCGACCCGGTAGCATCGAGCTGAGCCCAGATCTTCGCCAGGCCGAGCTTCGGTACGACACGGGCAAGGCGCTCACGCTCGAGCAGACGCCTGCCGGCTGGCGGATCACGGCGCTGGAGTAGTCGACCAGCCACAGGGCTCCACCGCGTGCAACCGCTCCATCAACGGGTCCTTGCGCTGATCAAGGTCTCCCGACCCGGTTTTTGGCCCACCACGCTGTGGTTCTTCATTCTCCCCTTTGCGGGCCTGGACATGTTTGGGACCCCCGCGTTCTGGCTTGGGGCGGTGTACGTCTGCTTTCCGCTGGGCCTGTTGTTGTACGGCTGGAACGACATCGGCGACGCGCAGACCGACGCCGCTAACCCGCGCAAGGACAGCTGGATCTTCGGCGCTCGACCCGACAAGACACTCCGGCGGCGCCTCCCGTGGATCATCGCGGCAGTTCAGCTGCCATTCCTGGTGACCTTCGTCGCCGTGGCGGGCGTGAAGATGCTCGGATGGTTTGTCGCAATGCTTGCCACCAACGCCGCGTACAACAACCTGAGCTTCAAGGCGCGGCCGGTGCTCGACGTGCTCAACCAGGCCGGCTACCTCTTGGTGTTCGTGTTGGCGAGTTGGCTGTGCGACGTCCCGCAGCTCAATCCGGCCGCAATGGCGTTCAGCGCCCTGTTCGCGATGCTCAGCCACGTGTTCGGTCAGCTCATGGATCTCGACCAAGACCGCGCTGCCGGTCGCCGTTCTACGGCCGTCGTTCTTGGCACGCGCGGGACGAAGGCGTTGCTCGTCCTGCTGTTGACCGTCGAGGCCGTGATCGCGTGGCGCTGGTTCTCAGGCTGGTACGTTGCGGGGTTCATGAGCGCCGGCGCGCTCTTCTTCGCCGTCGACGCCGCGGCCGGGCCCAAGCGCTACCCGGTCTCGTTCACCAAGGTGTTTTTCCTCGGATGGAACGTGGTGGTGCTGGCGACGATGCACTTCGTGTGGCGGCTGGGAATCTTCCAGCTGTCCTAGCAGCCTGTTGAGAAACCCGACACGACGTCTCACTCGTCTTTTTCGCGATCCGCCGCGCCGGCGCCTGCTCGCGGGCCTCACGCTGCGGCTCTCCGAAGGCGAACGCATCGG
>CAYGTG010001082.1:0-3212 GCA_964352485.1 uncultured Nannocystaceae bacterium
CTTCGGGAGCGTCTCCACCGAGGACCTCGTTGAGCGGGTCCGGTTCGAGGGCCTCGCCTCCGATGTGCTCGCGGACCTGTTGCGCAACGTCGGCCAGGTGGGCGTCGAGGCGCTCATCGACGGTCTCCACCGCATCCACGTCGTACTCCACGCTGGTGCCGTACGCCAGGCAGTCGTTGCCGACGATGTCTTCGAGCTCGCCGCTGCAGCTGGCGAAGTCGGGCAGGAGAATGTCGTTCCACGCACCCCAGCCACGTGTCTTGTGCTCGCGCATCTCTTCGCGAACGTCCGGGGGAAGCATAGTCAGGAACAGGTCCTCCCCCTCCGAGCGAACCATGCTCATCAGGCCCCATGTGTCGAGCTTGTGCCCGACGCCGCCCCAGGTCTCGAACTCGACGACAAGATTGTAGTAGAGCCGCTCGAAGTTGGAGTAGCCCAGCACCCAGATCGTCTCTGGTTGGCCGTACTGCGGGCCCGTGGTCACGCTGGACGTCGTCCCGTGGCGCGCCACGGTGATCCAAGCATCGGGGTTCGTGCCGCCGTCGCCATCCCAGAGGTCTTCGACGCCAAGGCCATCGGGACGGTGCTGCTGCAGGTAGCGCCGGTAGGCCCGCAAGTAGTCGATCTCGCGGAGCGTATCGGCCTCGTGCGGGTTGAGGTGGAACCAGGAGTTCTCGCCCAGCAGCGGACCATGCGTCTCTTCCCCCACGACCTCTTCGAGCGCCGAAGGATCGGAGTCGGGGTCGAGGAACCAGACCCAGAACCGGTCGCGAATCGCGAAGGTGGCACCGGAGCCGATACAGACCGAACCGCGAACCATCGCGTCGATCATCTCGCGCGAGTTCTCCATCATGAAGCGGTAGCGAACGTTCGCCGGGATCGCGGCGAAGTAGGCGAACGGGTTGGTGCTGTTCGGGCGGTACTCGTCGTGCCGGGTCAGCTCCCAGTCTCCGTCGTACATCGCGGCCTGCCACTTGGAGAGGTCGTCTGGACCGATTTCCCACACCAGGTGCTGCTTGGCTGCGAGCACTTCGGTCAGCATCATCAGGCGGTAGTAGATCGGTCCGTCGTCATCGGGCTCGTCGTTGATGAGTTCGGTGTTGATCTGATCGATCGGGCCGGTGAGGGTCCGCGAACGAACGATCCGATAGAACTCGCCGGGGCTGCGCTCGAGGTGCAGGTGGGCGAAGAACATGTGCTCGTAGAGGTAGCGACTGATGAGCTGGTCGCGCTCGTCGGGGTCGGCGGGGTTGAAGAAGCGCTCCCACTCCTCGACGGCCGCGACGTTTGCCGGGGTCCCAACGCCGCGCTGGGCCTCATCAGTGAGCGGGGCAGCGCCCGCATCGAGCCACTCGAGCATCGTCTCGGTGCCCGCTTCGGGCAACGCAGGCATGCCCAGCGGCATCGCCCGACCCACCATCTTGCTCGCGCGGGGTTCGTCGCTCCCGACACACTCGAACTTGCGTCCGTTGAGCGACTGGCCCACCTCGTACGACTGGTCGAGCGAGGTCGTCGCGTCCTGAGCTTCGGTCAACACGCGCGCCAGCACGGCATCCGTGCCGCGGTTGATCACGGAGTAGAAGTCGAAGTCACGCCATGTCTCCTCGGTCTTGGCGTAGTCGACGAGTCCGTTCTCGCCCAGCACCCGACCATGGTCGATGTTCTGCGGGTTGTACTCGTGGTCGATGCCGAACACGCGCGGCGCATAGAGGTTCTCTTCGTTGGACCCGCGGGAGAGCGCCTCGAACGAGGTGAACTTGAGCTGGCACGGAGAGTCGCCGCAGGAGTGGCAGGTCACGCAACGCTGCGCGAGGACCGGCTGGACGTCGTCGAGGAACGCATCCTCGCCATCCCAGGGGTCCAGGCGGTTGCCGACCGCGTAGATCGACGCGCCGTCTTGGGCAAACGGGTCGTCCGCCTTGCCGCCGGGGCCGCCCGCCGCGTCCACCTCGCCTTCGTCTTGGGCACATCCGGCCATGGTGAGCAGCAGCGCTGCGGCCAGCGGAAATCCAGCTCGTTTTTTTGCCAACCTAAACACCTACCTTACCCTACCCGATTCGGCGCGCCGTGCGGTCGCAATTGTGCAAAAAACGATCGCGTAGTTGCAACGGGTGAATGGTTGCTGGGCAGGACGGCGCCAGACCTCTACAACACCTCGCATGCTTGAGCCCAGTTCCATCCGGGCGATCGTCTTCTCCGGTGGAGGATGCCGCTGCTTTTGGCAGGCAGGGTTCTGGGAGGAGGCTGGACATCTCTTCGAGCCACAGGTGATCGCCTCGGTGAGCGCGGGTGCAGCCTTCGCCTGCGCGGCCGTCACCGGCCGCAGCCGAATCGTGCTGGAGGCGTTCAAACGGCGCACCGACGCCAACCCCAGCAATCTTCACCTCCGCAACGTCGGCCGGCGGGACCCGGTGTTCCCCCACTACGAGATGTACCGAGGCACGATCGTGGAGACGACGACGCCCCAGATGCTCGCGGACCTGCGGGAGGGCCCGGAGATCTACGTGATGCTGACCCATCCCCCCGATGGGTGGCACCCGGCAGTCGCGGCGGCCGTCGGGCTGCTGTCCTACCGGATCGAACGGCGCGTGGCTCGGCGGGTCCGCCCGCACTGGCCGCGTCGCTTGGGCTACAGCGCCGCGATGGTTCGCGCCGACCAGTGTGAAAGCGCCACCGACCTCGCCGATCTCATCTTGCAGTCGTCGTGTGCGCCTCCGCTGATGCCGCTGATGCGAAGAGACGGACGCAACGTCCTCGATGGAGCGCTGGTCGACAGTGTCCCCGTGGAGCAGATCGCCCACCACGGTCCCACGCTGGTGCTGCTCTCCCGCCACGACGACACGTTGCCGAACGTCCCCGGAGTGACCGCCGTCCGGCCCAGCGCTCCAGTGCCCATTGCCCTGTGGGACTACGCCAACCCACAGCGGGTCCAGGCCACGTTTGATCTCGGCCGCAAAGACGGCGCGGCGTTTCTTCGCCGCATGACGATGTCGTAGGCCGCATCGCGAGCGCCCGTCGTCTACCCGCAAGCTCCCGCTGCGCGCTCATCGGGCGGCGACCAGGTGCAGCCGGACCAGGCCTCGCAGTTCTCTTCAGCAAGGCCCGCGCAGTCCGCCGTGCAGCCCTCTTCAATCCCCTTGTCGGACTCGCCAACCGGCCCCCAGCCGCACCCCTCCATCGCGCCGCACTGGGCTTGGTTCATGGTCTCGCAA
>CAYGTG010001083.1:0-3211 GCA_964352485.1 uncultured Nannocystaceae bacterium
GTGGAGGAGTATCCCGACTGCCGCGGCAACACGCGACGCTTCCGCTTCGAGAGCTACGGCGGCGGACAGTTCCTTTCCGCGACCGAGATCCTCGGCGACGAATCCAGCGGTATGCGTCTCGTCCGGAAGGCCGACGGCGACGGACACCTACCCTGGGCCGACCTGCGCCAGCAACTCCGGCGCCGACTGGCCGAGCGAGATGTCGTGCTCACGCCGGAAAACGACCGCCCTGAGCTGCTTCACGACCGCGTGCGCGCGCAGATCGTCGAATTCAACGACCATGAGCCGCTCCTCGTCGTCGACGACATGAAGATGACCTGGTCAGAACTCGGCGCGATGCTCAGTGCCCACGAAGGCTTCGCGCTTGAGTTGCGGATCCTCGACGTCACCGAGGTATAGACCGATGACAACAACTCGGTGCCGGACCACATCAGGACCGCTCAGTCCTCAGAGCAGATCTGCGACGGGCCTGGAACCCATCTCGACGTTTCACGTTCGAGGTCAAACCTCACGAACAGTTCAACGTGATCGGCCTCTACGAGGCCCTCGGCCATTCCCGGCGCGGAAACTTCGCGTATGTGCTCTACCACGTACCCCCAGTCCTGTCGGCTGAAGAACGGCATGTGCGGCAGCTGGACGAGATCGTTCGCGAAGCGACACGAATTGAGGTCGGAGTGGCAACCTTCGAGGACCCTGTCGAAGCGAAGACATGGACTGTGGACCCGGTTCCTGGCCGACACGACCCCGAGGCGCGACTCCTGAACGACTTCATCGAGAACTTGCCGGACGACATCAAGGCCGCCATTGAGTTCGCAATCAGGAACTAGCCGACGGTCTTCCGGACGAGAGGGGCGACGTCGTCCCCCTCGAGACCAGGGCTGAGGGAACCGCGACGACTCCGAGCGGCCGCAGCCCGGCAGCCCGAGCGGGTCCACGCTGTCAGCAACCGCGCCACTCATGGCGAAGAACCGCAGGTCGGTCGCGGTAAAAGCCATTGTGAACAGCACGGTCGATGCGCAGGTGCATCGGTGCAGCGGCGCAGCGAGTCAGACCGGCCGTAGCGAAAACGAAAACGGATTCACGCGGTCTCCCGACCGAACCCGAAAGAAGTATCGCCCCGCTGGGAGCGTGGTCGGCACGCCGACGTAGGGATAGACGACATCCGGAGGGACCACGTTCGGGCCCTCGCAGGTGGTTCGACAAGTGAAGCCATGGACGAACGCGTTGTCCTCCTCGAAGACGAACGACGTCTCCTGGTCGAGCTCGAGGGCGAACACCGCCTCGGGGTACCAGTGGGTGTCCCCGGAGAGTTCGGCCCCGATGAGTGTTTCATCCCCGCATGCAGCGGTCTGTGCCGTCGTGAACCCGAAGGGCAGCTCCACAGTGGGAACGACGGCGGGATCGCATTGCCACTGACGAAAGCCACAAGGCCGCTCGTCCGCGATCTCGTCGAAGGTCTCGTCGAGACCTCCCCC
Source organism: uncultured Nannocystaceae bacterium (assembly GCA_964352485.1). GTDB lineage: Bacteria > Myxococcota_A > Polyangia > Nannocystales > Nannocystaceae > CAJXVA01. The sequence continues at coordinate 1,476 of CAYGTG010001083.1, forward strand.
GAAGACCTCCAGGTACGCGGCCTCGATCTCATCCGACCGCCCATCCCACGATGCACGTTGATAGGCACGGCGCACAGCCTCGATGCTGTATCGCCGTTCGAGGGCCGCAACCATCTGCGCCGCCCCGGCGTAGTACGTGCCGGACTGGAACTCCTCCGCCGGCAGGAAGGCGAAGTCGTCAGGATGCGCTTCTGCGAACCCGTCGGCCCAGATGTCGGCGGTCCGGCCGGCGCCGAGCCCCTCCGCGAGCCCCTCCGTGAGTGCAGGCGCGGAGAGCCCGTCCTCCGTTCTGACTACGAGATGGACCAGTTCGTGAAGCATGCTGGATTCTTCGCCGACCCAGGCGAAGTCAGCAGAGACGGAGCGTCCGGAGACCTCACCAGGGCTGGCGCGAAGTTCGAGCGTGAAGGGCTCCTGTGGGCCGGACCAGTTGTCGCCGGTCCAATAGGACCCAATGCTCTGCACGTACCGGTCCAGGAAGTCGGAAGTGCCGCCACACGGTTCGACCCCCTCGTCCGAATAGGCCGTGACGAACGCACCGCGCCACGTGGGCGCGGCGGACGGTGGTTGGCAGCCCATGAGGACCGCCGCGACCGCCGCGAGACCAAGCGGTCGTCTCCGAGGCATGGCTACAGGCTCGGCCGGCTGACTGCGGACGTCAATGCACATCCGGCCTCGCACGCACCAGGGACGGAAGCCGAACGGGCAAGGTCCCATCCTTCGTGATGAGCTTCTCGATGATGCGAGCGATGTCGTTGTCACCGCCGGGGCTGAGCGGAACAGCGCCCACGCCGGACGGACTGAGCGGGAGCTCGTCGACGGAGTTGGCGATGGCACCGCTCACGGCGAAGAACCGCAGGTCGGCGCCGGGGTAGAGAACCCAGGCCGAGCGCACGGCTGGGAGGGCGTCTCGGTAGGCGTGCATCTTGTACAGGTCGGCTCGCTTGAACACGCCGCGGGTCTCCTCGTCGGCATCGACGGCGTCGGGGATGTCGGGGGCGATCCGGCGGACCTTGAACTTAGCGTCGAAGACGTGGTCCTCGTGGCCGGAGCCTCGGTGCACGCGCAGGACGATGTCGGGGCGGAGCAGGACGGAGTAGGAGCGGTTCGCCCCGGTGCGGGAGTGGCTGAGATTGTAGAAGAGCTCGACGCCACCGTCCCACCCGACGCGGAGTCCGCGGTGCAGGTGGGCGGCGAGGTCTGTGGTGGTGGCGGTCTCGGCGTGGATGGGCGGTCGGCCGAGGGCGATGGTGACCTGGCGCTGGACTTCGAAGAAGCACCACATCTCGTAGAGCTCGGCGATGTCCTTGATCTCGAGGAGGTGCTGGGTGGCCTCGTCGTCTAGCGGGAGGAGGCGGGCGCTTTGACGCAGGCGGATGTAGCTGCGGAAGACCTCTCGGTAGCCCCGGCCGCGCTGGAGGACCTGGGACTCGGCGGGGAGGCGGCGCATCTGGGAGACTTCGCGCCACAGGGGGTGCTTGCGCACGGGGGCGAGGGTCCGGGTCATGCGGTCGCTGTCGGCGAGGAGGCGGTCTCGGAAGTGTCCAGGGTTCATCTGAAGGGCGAGGTCGCGGACGCGCTCGATGATCGACTCGGCTTCGACCAGGAAGGCTTTGACGAAGCGGTTCTCGGGGATGTCGAGCATGTCGAGGGCGCGGGTCTCTTCGAGCTGCTCGGGGAGATGGCCTCGCAGCGAGCGCGCGAATGCGGGGGCGCGGCCGGGAGGGGCGCGGTAC
>CAYGTG010001084.1:0-3206 GCA_964352485.1 uncultured Nannocystaceae bacterium
CGGTGCTCCGATGAACCTGCACCAATCGATCAAGACCCCTGTGGCCGGGTACTAGCGCCGCGTTGGCCGAGCTTGCTGCCGAGTCGCGTGTGGGTGCAGGTCAGGACGGGCGCTACAGGCTCAAGGACGTCTCGGCACCCAGATGGCCGCGCTCTGACCGGATGCTCGGCGGCGCGTTACGATGCATTCGGTGGAAGGATGGTTGGGCATCGCGGTCGCGCTCGCGGCCACGCTGGTGGCTTCAGGGTGTGGGCGCGCCTCAGTGTTTCAGTGCTCGAGCACGGACGACTGCGCCGGACCGGCTGGGGGCTCCTGCGAGGCCAGCGGTCACTGCAGCTTCCCCGACCCGACGTGCCCCAGCGGGCGGCGGTACGGGGGCCCGCGGAGTTCTCGAAGGTGTGCGTCGAGCCCGACGCGGACCCATCAACCTCTGCTGCATCCGGGTCGTCTTCGGGGGGGACGACAACGCGCATTCCGGGGACCGAGCTGTCGGACTCCTCTTCCGGATCCGACTCCACGATGACGACCGAAAGCTCGACGAGCGCAGCGGTTACGCTCTCAGGCACCACCGGCGATCCCACGCGGGGCGCGGGCAACTCGGAGGCTACCCTGGGCACGAGCGAGTCTTCCACCGGAGGCCTCCCGCCCGTGACCCTCGTTGTGTCGGCCTCTGTTGCGGCGTGCACCGACCCGGTCGCCAACGATCCTGCCGCGTGCGAGCTGAGCACGCTGACCCAGGGCTTGAGCGTGGATGCGAGCAACGAAGCCCTGATGCTCAGCGCGACGACGGCGTTTGTCGCGTTCGAACTCCCCCAGGGGCCCGCGGGGTCCGAGCTGCTTGGCGTGGAGCTGCGTCTGACCACCACCGACGAGGGCAGCGCCGCGTCGATGACCCAGACGGGCGAGGTCTGGAAGACGGCCGCGTTTACCGAACAGAGTCTGTCCATGGCGCAGCCGATGCTGGTCGGGGACATGCCTCTGGCCACCGACCAGGGCGACGCGGCGGCGTCCGAAATGGTGGTCTGGACGCTCCCGATCGCGGAGATCGACCTCGGTGTCGCGCTGTACCTCGCCGTGGTCCCGACGACCGGGGACGGGGTCGACTACTGGAACACCATGGGCGCTGAGCCCCCCGAACTCGCGCTCGAGTTCAGCGGAAGCTGAACCTCATCCACGCATGCGCTTGGCGCTACGCTTGGCCTTGGGCAGCCCTTCGGCGATGGTGGCTGCGCCGCTGAGCGCCATCTTGGCCGGGCCGGGCAGAGGGACGAGGTCGGCCGCCAGGCGCAGCGCGATCGATGGGTCACCGTCGCGAAGCGCCTTCACGCCTTCGAGCGCACGCTGCACCTGCTTGCCGCCGGGAATCTTCTCCAGCGCCAGCAGGATGCCCTTCTTGGCGATGGCCTTGCCGTCGACGGCTCCGGCCCCGCCGAGCAAGCCCGCGAGCACGTCCGGGCTGAGCTCGCCACCGCTGCCGGCGGCCGCCTTCGCTTCCTTGCACTTGCCCGGGCCGACCATGGTGCTCGGCGGTGGAGCCTCGCCGCGAGCGCACATCTTGAGGTGCTCCTCGTAGGTCGCGTTGTTCTCGGCCATCATCTCGGTGACGCTCTGCGCCGAGGAAGCGCCTGCGATCTGAGTGAACGTCGCGTCGATCCCGGCTTTGTACTTCGCCTCGTAGACTTCGTCGCCGAACGTTTTTCGCATCTGGGCGTCGTATTGGACCTGGGCAGACTCGACGTTGGCGTCGAAGTTCTCGACGTACGCCTTGGCGTCGTCCAGCGATGCCTCGCCCTTCATGGGTAAGGCATCCAGGCTGGCCTGGGCGACCGTGTCGACGATGGTGGGGTCTCCGCCCTCGGCGAAGGCGAGCTGGTACGAGGCCATCAAGCCGATCGAGACCGCGCCGACCGCTTCGCGACGCGATTGGCTCGCGAGGAGCTGCTGGACGATCGCGTAGTCCTCGTCTAGCCACTCCATCTCCATCTGGCGGCGTGAACGGACCATGCCGGCGACGACCTGCATCGTGGTCGTCGAGCCGGTGGTGATCATCCAGCCCGAGTTCATCGCGGGATCGACCGCGACCCGGACCTGTGCCTTGAGGTCATTGATCGGCGTCATCTTCTGCGCCGCGGTCTGCATCCACTTCTGCTGCTTCTTGGAGAGCTTGCCGCCGGAGCCCATCTTGCGAGACAGCTCGACCATTTTATCGGTGTTGGAGTCCTTGAGCTCCACGAGGCCGCTTGGAAGAGGCTTGCCCGTGTGGTCGAGAACAGGCTCGATCTGAAGGGTGATCTTCGCCTTCTTCAGGTCGGCGACCGTCTGGGATGCGGGGGCTGGGACCGGGCTGCCCGCCACAGGTCCGGCCTGACCGAGGGCGGCTTCGAGCGCGGTGCGAAGCTTGGCCTCGGTTGCGTCGATCTGCTCGTCCATCTGCGCGATGTTGGCCATCATCGCGGCTTCACCGGCTCGCAGGGTGTCTTTGGAGCCTTGTTCGATGACCGGGGCGGGCGGCTGAGGCTCGGCGGTGTCGCTGGATTTTCCGAACAGCGAGCACGCCGTGCCAAGCAGCAGAAGGAGTGCGGAGGGGCGCAATGCGGTCATGGAGAGGCACCCGTTGGAAGAACCATGCCAAGCACGTTCGCACCGTCGTTTGGAGACCGATGGGGTCGCCGGGGCACGAATCGGTACCCGGCGCCGGGACCTGCGTCTCCCGATCTGTCACCCCCCGTTGGCGTACTCCGCCGCAGCGCGCAGCCGGTTCGGCGACAGTTTCGCTCTCGCTCGGCTCCAGGGTGTGGAGGCGGACGGCCAGCGCTCAGGGCGCAGGTGGGGCCGGGGAGGTCGCCGCGGTCGGTTTCCGCATTCGAGCTGCCGAAGCGGCCTGACGCTTCATCCGTCGGTCGGACTGCGCGGTTGCGCGCGCGGTCTTCTTGGCCTGACGAGCGTCGCGGCGAGCGTCGCGGCGAGCTTCGGCCTTGGTCGGTTGCGCGGCCGCAGCCCCTCGGTCGATGCGAGCGCCGAAGATGCTCGTGTACTTGCGACCGTTCTCGGTGCCCGCGCCAAACGCTCCGAACAGCACGCGCCATCCCTTGGATTTGGGGTCGGTCTCGCTGCCGCGGGTCCACCAGCCCAGGCCAGGCCCAATGACTTTGGTATCGCGCTCGGGCGTCTTCCAGCGCGTGAACAGGGCAGGGACCATCTGGAGC
>CAYGTG010001085.1:0-3204 GCA_964352485.1 uncultured Nannocystaceae bacterium
ACGATACGACCGAAGGGAACGTCGACAAGTTTGCGGCCTGCAACGGGTTCGTGGCTTCGACCGACCGTCGCGACGAAGAGCAGAGCTGGCAGTACGCGTGGTGCGCTCCGGGGACCCTCGGAGCGGACTGCCCGCTCGAGGTTCAAGAGTTCAAGCTCCCGCTGTTCGACAAGCTTCGAGAGACCCACCCCGACGACCGTCCCGCGGGGATGGAGAACCTCACCGCGAAGTGTGAGTCGACCCCCGCCTGTAGCGACGTTCATGGGCTGTCCGGCACTGAGTGCGTCGGCACCAACTCCGACACCGGGGCAGCGTGCCTGGCAGACGCCTACGACGAAGAATCCGCGGCAACCTGCGACAATGCCGTCTGCCGTCCTCAGTGGATGGCCATCTGTAGCTTCGACGAGACCACCACCGGCCCAGCGGCTGCGTACTGCCAAGACCGCCGCTTCGGCACCCTGGGCACCTCGGCCTGCCTGCTGGCCACCGACGAATCCGAGTCGCCAGTCTATGGCGACGCAGGACCCGGCGGAGCCGGATTGACCGACTGCGATGAGGAAGGCGTCTCCTGCGTGCAGCGCAGCGGAGGATCGGAGTTGGCCTTTGCCGACTGGAACGAGAACGGTCGGCTGACCGCCGAGGAGGCCTGTCAGCGCTCGCTGTACGGCGAGGGTGTGCTCGCCCTGGCGGCGGACGACCCCCTCTTCGCCCAAGACGGGTTCCCGTGCGACCCCTTCTACCAGGGCAACCTGGTCGAAAAGCCCCGCTACGAGCGAGACGAGAACCTCCCGGCGCCCAGCCGCGGGTGCGTCTGCCCCGACGAGGCCACCCTCGATGCCGGCATCGCTGCAGTCGACTCCGCCTGTGAAGATGCGATTCGGACCGGCTGCTACGACTCCAATGGTGAGCTCGTCGACGGCCGCGCAGGTGAGTACGCGATCAAGTTCATCTCCCGCGTCGGCGGCATCGTCTACGACCCCGCCATCAAGGGCTTTGACTGGCGCCCCGCCGACGTCGGTGGCGTTCCACGGGCCGACATCGAGGTCTGCGCCGAAGACAACACCGGTCTGGCCCAGCTCAACCGGCACGATGGATGGCGCGCGAGGGACACCTCTTTCCGCGAGACCTTCGAAGACTTCGACCGCGCGATGTGCTCGGGCCAGGAGTACACGGTCACGTTCAACGAGCCGGGCACGGACAACCCCGCGTTCGTCATCGACAAGGCGGACAACACCCTTGCGGGCAAGTCGGTCTACACATTCGAGACCGCGCAGTTCCACGTGCAGCCGGGCTCCGGCTTCCCTTCGGACAACCTGCGGATTGGCGCTTGCGACGACTTCTCGCTGCGCTTTTCCAACAAGTACGACGCCAGCCCGGAGAACATGTCCAAGCTGCAGTTGTTCCGCACGTCCTGCACGGGCGAAGGCAACAACCGCGTCTGCGAGCTTACCTCGCCTGATCCCGACTGTGACTCCGCCAACCCGCCTCCGGGAGCATGCTGCGTCACCGCACCGGTGGCCGGTGGCGCGGGCTGCTTCGAGACCGAGCCCGAGCTGGAGGCAGCACTGCAGAGCAACGCTTGTGCAGCCCCTTGCCTGACCGTCGACATCGCGAACCAGTCCATCGGCGAGGTCAGCGTTCAAATCGACCCCGTCGAGTTCGGGCAGTACCTCGAAGTCAACGAGGTCTACCGGATGCTCGCGCCCACCGCGGCCACCCTGGCCGACACCGAGGCCGACCCAGCCCTGTACCAGGCGGTGTTCTGGGACGCCTGCGGCATGCCGCTGGTCGCTCAAGACGCGGATTCCTACGCGTACGACTTCCGCATCGACACGCCGAAGTGCAAAGAGGACACCGACAACGACGGCATCCCGCTGTCCTGTGACAACGCGGACACCACGTTCAACCCCGACCAAGCCGACATCGACGGCGATGGCGTGGGGGATGCGATCGACCTCTGCCCGGCTGCGGGCGGCGATCCGAACAACACCGCCGACTCCGACAACGACGGCGTGGGCAACGAGTGCGACAGCTGTCGCCAGACGCTCACCCAGTACAACGCCAACGCAATGGCGGCGGCGGTCCCGGACTACATGATGGTCCGGAACATCCCGGACCAAACCGACTCCGACGAGGATGGAATCGGCGACGTCTGTGACAACTGCGTCGTGACCCCGAACTGCGAGGACTTCGGTCCGGGCAACGAGTACGAGGTCGCGGATCCCATCGCTTACGACGACAACGACCTGTGTCAGGGCGACGACGACAGCTCGATGATCGGTGATGCCTGTGAAGGCCAGATGGTCAACGAGTTCGCGGGTGGACCGGTCGGCTTCGGCGACCAAGACGACTTCGACCAGGACGGCCTGATCAACTCGCTCGACGGTTGCCCACGCCAGCCCCTGCAGCCTCTCGGCCAGCCTCCCATCGAGTGCACCACGGCCAACGCGGACACGGTGTGCGGGGAGAACACCCCGTGCTCGCCCGCGGGCATCTGCAACCACGTCGACAGCGACGGCGACGGTATCGGCAACGCGTGTGACACCTGCGCATTCGAGCCGAACCCGAGCCAAGCGATGGAAGGTGGCTCGCAAGACGACGACCCCGATGGAGACTTCGTCGGCGAGCTTTGCGAAGTTGGTGCCGACAAGGGTTGCGGCAACCGCAAGAACGCCCGTCCGTTCGGCTTCTACCAAGTCGCGGCATTGGGCAACTGCTGCACCACGCAGCTTGTCGCCGCAGACGAAGCGGCGGTCGCCGCGGCACTCGAGGACGGCAACGAGCTCAGCGTCGGTGACCTGCTCATCGCAGGAACCTGCACCGACCCGGCAGACCTCTCCACCTGCCTGCCGCTCACGGCCCCGCACCCGGAGCTGCCCAACGCCCGAGACGCCGAAGGCAATCTGATCCTCGCCATCCCGGTGCGGACCCGAGAATTCTGCAGCGACGAACAAGAGGAAGTCTCGGAGTGCCGCTCGCTTCCCGTCGGCCTGGACGATACGCGCGAAGGTGCGCTGCCCAAGGGCATCCTCGTCCCGCCCCCCGGATGCGACGTCGCCCTGGAAGAACGTGGCCTGACGGCCCTCGAGAACCTCCGAAACCCGCTGACGGATCTGAGCTTCTCGGACCAGAGCAACCCGCTGGACGCGCTGTGGCAGAACATCTGCTTCCTGCCGCACGTCGACCAGCACTACGACCGCAATG
>CAYGTG010001086.1:0-3202 GCA_964352485.1 uncultured Nannocystaceae bacterium
AGCGCTTGATTGAGGGCTAGACAGGAGGATCGCGCAACTCCATCGAGGCGTGGCTCTCCCCGGGTCCGGGGACGTCGTACCAGCGGAGTCCGACGAGGTCGTTTCGCTCGAGCTCCGCGATGACCTCCGCGCCGATGAGGACGATGATGGCCGCGACCTCGAGTCCGAGCAGCAGGACGACGACGGTGGCCAGGGAGCCGTAGATGACCTCGACGAGCGACAGGTTTGCGAAGTACCAGGCCAGGACCGAGCGGGCGGCTTCCCAAAGCACCGCAGCCACCACTCCCCCCACGACCGCGCGGCGGAACTTCACGTTGACGGCCGGTAGCACCCAGTAAAAGGATGTGAGCAGCAAGACGAGTCCGAAGAAGCCCAGCAGCTTGACCAACGGAATGCTCAGCTCGGGTCCACCGAGGCGGCGCCCAAATAGCACCAGACCCGCTTGTGGCAGCGTGTCGAGTGCCACCATCAGTCCCGTGAGCACGAAGATGACGGCCGTCATCACGCTGACGTAGCCCAGGGGCAGGATGGCGGAGATCCACCAGCTCCGCGCATGGGACGGGCGGTCGTGCCGGAACACGGTGGCCATGGCGTCCTCGAGCATGCGGAAGGCGAGCGAGCTGAACACCAACATCGCGCCGACGCCGACGGTGCCGACGACTTCTTTCTGCTCGAGAAATGCTTCGAACGCGCTGGTGAGGTCTTCGGCCCGGCCGGGCAAGATGGTTTGCGCTTGCGCGGCCAGGCTCGCCATCAGCTGCGCCTCATCAAACACCGCCGAAAGCACCACGAGGATAAGCGCGATGAGGGGCACCATCGACAGCAGGGCGTTGTAGCCGAGCGCGCCTGCGAGCAGCAGGCCGTTGTTGCGGCGAAAGTTGCTCAGGATCCGACGAAGGAAGCGAAACAGCCGGCGAACCCAGGTCACGGTGAGGACTCTCCGTCCGCCTCGAGCAAGCCCGACACCAGCGCCTTGCGCAGAAAATCGAGCACCGCCGATTCGACCCGGGCGGGCTCATCGGAACAGGCCTCCGCGTAGGCTTCGAGCAGCTCGCCGACGGTCTCGGTCTGGCTCGCAAACTCGAGCAGTCGAGCCGCCGCCTCGCTGAGCTCCTGATCGGGCGCGCGTGCGCCCGGGCAGACAAAGCGGAGCGGGGCTGGCGCGGTGTCATCGAAGGGGTGGGCTTGGACGAGCTGGGCTCCGGCGGGAGGGCGGAGCCGTTGCGTGCGGAGATCGACTGGCGCGAGGGTGGCGAGGGCAAGGGCAGCTTCGAGTCGCGCAAGGTCGCGGGAGCCGTAGGGGGATCGACCGCGAGGCTCGACGCTCACGGCCCAGCTTGGACCGTCGGGCAAGGGCCGCCGGATCACGACCAGCGCATGACGCGTCTGGTCAATCTCGAGGGCTTCGAGATGTGCGGCATAGCGGCGGGCGGCCTCGGCGTAGTGTGGACCCAGCGTGCTGTCGGCGGCCGCGGCGTAGCCCAGCGCGAGGTCGTGGGCGCGGTGCCCCGGTGCGTCGATGACCGCGACCTGAAGCGGCGTCTTTGGCAGCGCTGCTCGGATTCGGTCAAGCGCGCTGCCCGTGGGTGGGGCCGTGTCCATGAGTACAATCGCTCGGCCGCCAGGAGTGAGGATCTCGGGCAGTCCGCCCAGCAGTCTCGCAGAGAGCTCGTCTCCGCGGGATCCGCCGTGCAAGTAGGTGGTGGCACGGACGTCGGGAGGCAGGGGCACGAAGGGCGGCTGCGCGACGATGAGGTCGAAGCTCTCACCCCCGACCGGCTCGAGGAGATCGCCGGCGTGGGCGGAGATCTCGAGCTCGTTGAGGCGAGCATTCCACTGGGTCAGCGCGACTGCGCGAGGGTCGAGATCGATCGCCGTCACCGAGGTCGCGCCGCGGCGCGCGGCGACCAGCGCGAGTGAGCCTGCGCCACATCCGACGTCGAGCACCCGCGCGGGCATCGACGGGGGCAGAGCGTCCAGCAGTTCCTGGGTCGTTGCCCCCGGACCCATCACGGGGTCGTGCTGCGCGTCGGCGTCGTCGGAGCCGACCCACACGTCGCCAAAGGGCAGAAGTCGAAGCAGACTTCGGACCCGCTCCCCCTGGCGGATCAGGACTCCGCATGCTTCGAGGGCCCCCGCCAGCTCGGGATTGAGCGCACGGGTGACGTCGTCACGGCCCAGCGCGTCTCGATAGGCGAAGAGGCGAGCAAGGATCGCGCCGGGACCGGCTTGGCCGGCGAGCCAGCCCTGCACGAGCGGCAGGCGAACCGCATCGAACTGACGCGGAGCGATGGCCTCCGCCTCCGAGAGCATGCGCGCGTCGTAGCCCGCGGTCCGCAGGGCCTCGCGCAGGGCCACCAACTGGCGGTCCGGCAGCGACGAGAGCGCTTCGAGATCCAAGAGATCGCCGATCACCGCGTCGATAGGGGTATCACGATCAGCCCCGATCGGCCCCATCCTCATTCCCAGGCGCCCCGGCGGGTGATTCTCACGTCCACCGCTCGTCCGGGAACCCACACCCTGCTATATAGCGTCACCGTCGCATGGACGAATCCGTGGACCTCGATGCTTCCGATTCCGGGTCTGAGCCCGCCGTGGACCAGGCGCCTTTCTCCGCCGCAGCCGTGCCGTTGCGTCGGATGGCGTTGGCGTTCATCGCGGCGGTGGTGATCGTGCTCGTCGTCGGGCTGGGGGGATCCGTGATGCGCGGACCCAGCGGCCCCTGGCTCGGCGAGTACTACGAAGGTAAGGACTTCGAGGGCGACGTCCGCATTCGGTACACCCGAAAGCTCGAGTTCGACTGGGGCAAGGATCGTCCGTTCCGTGGGATGCCCAAGGACAAGTGGTCCGCGGTCTACACGACCTGTCTGGTGGTCGAAGAAGAAGCCGAGTATCGATTTCGGATCACGTCCGACGATGGCAGCCGCGTCTACGTCGACGACGAGAAGCTGATCGAAAACTGGGGAAACCATTCGCCCCGAACCCGGACCGGAAAGCTCCTGCTCGAGCCTGGAACCTACGTGCTGGCCGTCGAGTACTACGAGGCGAGTCATGGCGCGATGCTCAAGCTCGTCGTGGCGATCGGCGAGGATGGCAAGCATGAGACGCTGCCGCCGAGCATGCTGCGGCAGCCCTCCGAAGATCCCGACGCACGCTGCGGCGGTTGATCGGCCACTTCTGCGAGGGAGGTTCAGCGCATGGG
>CAYGTG010001087.1:0-3201 GCA_964352485.1 uncultured Nannocystaceae bacterium
CCCATGCTCCGCCGGTTCCGGTGGCCGGCTCGAGGGCTCGCGCGAGGAGGCTGGAGCCTCGCAAGCGAGCAGCCACGTCAGCGCCAGCGCGCCGGGCCTCACTCGTGCACCACCACCATCGAACCGGGGCTGTTGTCTTGCGACTTCACGCCATGCCAGGTCTCGGGGAGGAACGGGGTCGTCCAGTAGAAGAGCCACCGGGCGTCGGTGGGCCCCAGGTTCACGCATCCGTGGCTTCGCGTGCGCCCGAAGCGGGTGTGCCAGAAGGCGCCGTGCAGGGCGTAGTTGCCCTCGAAGAACATCGTCCAGGGAACATCCTGAATCGAGTAGTCGCCGTCGGTCGCGGTGCTGCCGGCCATCGAGGACGAGATGTGCTTGCTCTGGATCCGCCACTTGCCCTTGGGCGTGCGAAAGGACTCGTCCTTGTTGCCCTTCTTGCCTGTGGACACGAGCGTGGTGAACACCGGTTGCTCACCCTCGTAGGCGACGAGCAGCTGGGTCGACAGGCTCACGTCGATCCATCGCTCCCATGGGTCGAGCTCCTCGGGCATCTCGCCGCGGACGGCCATTCGAACGTCGGAGTCGCGGACCCACATGCCATCGGTGGTCTGATAGTACTCGCGCTTGCCGATGGTCTTGGGCTCGGGCTCGAGGTCGACGAAGGAGCGGTACTCGAGCTTCTTCTTGCGCTTGAGTGAGCCATCCTCTTGGAGCTCGAACGCCGCCGCGTTTTCGTCGTCGACGAATCCAAAGGGGAAGTCGGCGCCCGCTTCGAGGACGGCACCCTCGAAGTCGAAGACCTTCTTGCCGTAGACACTCCCTGCTTCAACGTAGCCACCGCGAGCCGTTCGAAGCCAGCGTCGGCCCTTATCCTTGGTGCGGTCCCCGACGCTGAGGATGTTGCCCTTGGACATGAACGGGTCGCCCGGGTGCAACGGCAGTCGAGCTTTCTTGCGTGCCAGCTCGGCCTCTCGTTCGGCTGCGGCCTCTTTGCGAGCGGCAGCACGCGCGGCCGCGGCGGCCTTCTTGCGCTCGAGCTCGGCCTTCTGCTCGGGGGTGAGTTCGGCCGGAGGGTCATCGAGGAGACCCGGCAGCTTGGTGTCCGCATCGCCCGCGGGGGGCGTGGTCGTGCTGCTCGAACCGCTTTTGCCGGCCGGCTTGGGCGCGGGACGTTCTTCGACCGGGAGGGTGGAGATGTACTTCTCCTCGGCGAGCATGCGCTCGTCGGCGTCGGCGGTGCGCCACCACATCGGCGTGCCTTCTTTGGCCACGACCGCGTAGTCGTACGGATGCGGTGAGTCCACCCGCGGGGGCGGAGGCGGCATGTGCATGTACGGCTCTTTTTTGGCGTCGACGATCAGGCCTTTGCTTGCACATGCGTAGCCGCCCGTGGGCAGGCCATGGAAGCCTTTGGTGCAGCCCTCTCCCTCGTCGGGGACGGCCTGGGTGACCATCGTGCGCTGCCCGATTCTCATGTGCCCCAAGCGGGCCGATTCGAGGTTGGGCGTGGCGTAGACGGTCACGACTTCGAAGCCCGCCAAACCGTGCACGGTGAGCTCCTCCTTCGAGGGTGCTGGCTGGGGTGCGCGAAGGGTTCCGTAGTCCTCGGGCTTGACCTTGGGCTTGGGCGTTTTGAGGTTTGCGGCGGCGGGAGCCGCAGCGGGGGCGGAATCGGCAGCGGGCGACGTCCCTGCGGCCGACGGTCCGGACGCGGGGGGCTCCGTTGCACCTTTGGTCGGCGAGGGGACGTCGGCCCGGGCAGAGTCGGTCGCGGAGTCGGGCGCGGCGTCGCGGTCACAAGCGGGAAGAATGAGAAGCGCGACCACGGCCGCGCGAGCGAGGCGAATCGTGCGCATGACGGCTCGGTGCATAACGCAACCCGACTCGCGGCGAAAGGGCGCCCATTGCACGGCCGTCACGAGGCTGTATACGTCCCACATGGTGCGGCGTGTTTCAGGCTCTCGCGTGTCTCGCCTCTCAAAAATGGTCTGGATGGCGCGTAAGGCAGTGCCGCTGGCGATCTCACGGGTGCGTGGGCGCGGTGATGCAGCCGGTGAGGCAGAAAACCCCATCCACGTCCGCGCGCCTCCTCGGTGCTCACGGAACTTCGCGCGGAATTCAACTGGCATGCGTTGTTGCCGGCGGACATCCGCTCTGCAAACGGACCGTGAAGCGTTCAATGGCTACCGCTCGTGCGCGTCCAACCCCACGTGATGCGACGCGCAATGACCTCCCTACTCGCCCTCGGCATGTTCACCGCAGTCTCCGCTGGCTGCGCTGCTCGCTACAAACTCGATGCCGAAGCGCCCACCCACGCGGCGCAGGCCAAGCTGAAGGTCAAGGTCAACCGGGATGAGCTTCGCGAGCTGAAGGTCACTGTGGATCACCTCGCCCCGCCCGGGAAGCTCGGACCTCAGTACAAGGCGTATGGCGTATGGATTCGGGTGCCCGGCCACGGGACCACCAAGGTCGGCCTGCTCGACTACAACGAGAAGCGCCGCCGTGGCACCCTCGACGCCACGACCCCGCACGCAAAGTTCGAGGTGATCATCACCTTGGAGACCAACACCAGCGCGGCGGCTCCCAGCGGCGACGTCATCGTCTCGAAGATCGTCGGCAAGGCATGAACCGACGAGCACTCCGCTTCCGCAGCGTAAGCGGCCCGCGATCGCGCGGCTTGAGTGCACGCGCGCCCGGCGATGCGGATCAAGCAGAGGGGCCAACGCGAACGAGTCGGCCAGGGCGCTTGCCGGTGAGCGTGCCGTTCTCGGTCACCTTGACGCCGTGGACGTAGGTCGCCACGTAGCCGGTGGCGTTTTGCATGAGCCGCGCTCCGCCGGCGGGCAGATCATGGATGAGTCGCGGCGGACCGAGCTTCAGGTTGTCGAAGTCGATGACGTTGATGTCGGCGCGTTTTCCGACTTCAAGCGTGCCGCGGTCGGTCATGCCCACGAATCGCGAGGTGTCGTGGGTCTGCATCCGGACGAGCGTCTCCAGCTCGATACGTCCGCGGTCGCGGTCACGGCCCCAGTGCGAGAGCAGGGTGGTGGGGAAGCTGGCGTCGCAGACGGTCCCCACATGCGCGCCACCATCGCTGAGCCCGGGCAACGCCAGCGGGTGGGTGAGCATGGTGTGGACGTTGTCCAGGTTCATGCTCGTGAAGTTGTACAGCGGGAAGTACAGCAGCGCCTTGCCGTCGTT